>JBGPNU010000215.1:0-6096 GCA_041487675.1 Binatus sp. (SeqCode) | reverse complement strand
CGGTCGATCTGTTGAATACATACAACACCGCAGCCGGCTTGGTGTGAAATCGCGCGATCAATGAAAATCGTGCGAGGGCGGGATCGCGCCGGGGATGGTGATTTCGGCGAAGCGCCGCGCACGAATCGCGGTTACACCGTCGACCTGTTGCAGCACGCCTTCGGCAAGCAGGATTCCGGCGCTGCGGAGCAGAAGGCGATGCTTTTGGAAAAGATCGGGCGTGACGATCAGGTTGGCAATCCCGGTTTCATCTTCGAGGGTGAGGAACAAAAAACCTTTCGCCGTGCCTGGGCGCTGGCGCACGATCACGACTCCGGCGGTTTTCACCCACGATTCGTGTTTGGCGCGGGTGAGATCGTCGGCGCTCAGGACTCGCTGTGCGCGCAGCTTCTCGCGCATATAGGTCATCAGATGAGGCCCGGCGGTGAGGCCGGTCGCGGCGTAGTCGGCGAGCGTTTCATCCATCGGCGACATCGTTGCAAGCGGAGCCTCGCCGGGCCGGGGTTTCACGCCCGCAAGCAGACTGTCCGGATCGCGTTCCACCGCGGCCGCATTCCACATAGCGTCGCGCCGCGTGAGTCCGAAATTTGCGAATGCGCCCGCGTAGGCGAGCGCGTCGATTTCGCGGCGGTTGGGTCCGACCCGTGCGGTAAGATCGGCGATCGAATCGAACCGGCGGCGGATGCGCTCAGTTTCGATTCGAAGTGCGACTTCCTCGCGCAGACCGGTGACGTAGCGCAGCCCCATACGCATCGCGAGCTGCATTCGCGCCGTCTCGAGCGTGCATTTCCAATCGGAGCGGGTCACATCGACCGGCAGCGCGACGACGCCGTGGCGCTCGGCGTCTTTCACCAGGGTCGAGGGATGATAGAACCCGAGCGGATAGCAGTTCAGCATCGCGGCGAAGAACGCCGCCGGATGATGATACTTCAGGTACGCCGACGCATACGCGATCAGCGCGAAGCTGGCGGCGTGCGATTCGGGGAATCCGTACAGCGCAAAAGATGTGATCGATCGTACGATCTCGTCGGCGGTACTGCCGTGAAGGCCGTTTCGCAACATCCCGGCGCGCAACCGCCCTTCGATCTTTTCCATTCGCTCGGCCGAGCGTTTGAATCCCATCGCGCGGCGCAGCTCTTCGGCCTCGCCACCGCTGAAGCCCGCCACCGTCATCGCCATTCGGAGTAACTGCTCCTGAAAAAGCGGGACGCCGAGTGTGCGGCGCAGGATCGGTTCGAGCGAAGGATGCGGATACTCGACCGGAGCGCGATTGTTGCGCCGGTCGAGATAAGGATGGACCATTTTGCCGACGATCGGGCCGGGCCGGATTATCGCGACTTCCACCACCAGATCGTAAAACCGCTCGGGCTTCATCCGCGGCAGCGTCGCCATTTGCGCGCGGCTCTCGACCTGGAAAACGCCGACCGTGTCGGCGCGCCGAAGCATCGCGTACACCCCGGGATCGTCGGGTGGAAGATGCGCCAGATCGATCTCGACGCCCTCATGCGTGCGGATCATCGGAAGAGCCTCTTTCAGCGCGGCCAGCATCCCGAGTCCGAGCAGATCGATCTTGATAATACCGAGATCGGCGCAGTCGTCCTTGTCCCATTGAATAACCACCCGGCCCGGCATCGTGGCCGGTTCGAGCGGAACGATTTCATCGAGCGGCTGCGCGGCGATCACCATGCCGCCGCTATGCTGTCCGAGGTGACGCGGGACGCTCTGAATCTTGCGCACCAGTTCGACCAGCATCCTGATTCGCGGAGCTTCCGCATCGATGCCCCCGCGTCTCAGCAGTGTCACGAGATCATCGTGATGGTCGCGGAACTCGTACACCTGGTTGAGCTTGGCGAGCCTGTCCACCTGCTCGGGCGAGAAACCGAGCGCCTTGCCGACTTCGCGCACCGCGCTCCTGGTGCGATAGGTGATCACATTTGCGGTCATCGCGGCGCCGCGCTCGCCGTAACGGCCATAGACGTACTGAATCGCTTTCTCGCGATCGTCGCCGCTGGGCAAATCGAGATCGATATCGGGCCATTCGCCGCGTTCTTCGGAAAGGAAACGCTCGAACAGGAGTTCCATTTTCACCGCGTCCACGGCGGTGATCCCGAGCGCATAGCAGACCGCGCTGTTGGCCGCGGAGCCGCGTCCCTGCACCATGATCCGGTTCTCGCGACAGAACTGTACGATGTCCCAGACGATCAGGAAGTAGCCGGCGAGTTTGAGCCGCTCGATAATTCCAAGTTCATGTTCCAGTTGGCGCCGCGTGCGATCGTCGATCGCGCCGCGCCATCGTTCGCGCGCGCCGACGTAGGTAAGGATTCGAAGATAGCTGTCGGGCGTCTCGCCGGACGGCAGTGGATAGTCGGGGAAGCGGTAACCCATGTCGCAGAGCTGAAATGCGCATCGCTCGGCGAGCGCGCGCGTCGCGGCGACGGCGGCGGGCAAATCGCGGAACAGGGCGGCCATCTCGGCCGGTGATTTCAGATGACGCTGATTGTTCACCCATAGCGCGCGGCCGGCTTCCTCGAGCGTGGTCTTCCGCCGGATGCAGGTCATTACGTCGAGCAACTTGCGATCGGTGCCCGCGTGGCATACGTCGCCCGCCGCGACGACGGGAATTTTCATCGCGGCGGCAAGCGCGGCGAGTTTGCGGTTGAGGCGCTCCTCGCCGGCGTCGAGATGGCGCTGCAAATCGATATGAAGATTCGCCGGGCCGAAAATCGCGCGCAGCCGATCGCTCAGAGCGCGTGGATCTTCGCCGCGAATCAGCATCCGCGAGAGCGGACTCATCACGCCGCCGGCAAGACAGATAAGCCCGCTGCCATAGCGCTCGAGCTCATTGAGGGTAATGCGGCTTTCGCCCTTGGCCGGATAGACGGGAGTCGCGGGAGAGCCGTCGCGTGCGCGCGCGCCCGGATTCAGGATGCGCATTTTCGAGTCGGTGATCATCCGGCAGAGATTTTTGTAGCGCTCACGATCGGGAACCAGGACATAGAGCCGTGAGTTGTCGTCGAGAGTCAGCTCCGCGCCGACGATTGGGCGGAGTCCCGCACTTTTTGCGGCGAGGTAGAAACGCGGCGCCCCGTAGAGACCGTCGCGATCGCCCAGCGCGAGCGCGCTGTAGCCGAGTTCCGCGGCGCGGATGGCGAGATCCTCGGGCGTGGTCGCGCCTTCGAGGAAGCTGAATGCACTGCGAGCGCGAAGTTCGACGTAGTCGGAATTCATGTTGCTAGTCGAGTCAGTCGTAGGCGCCGTCGAGGAACCATTGGTCGGAGTTCAGATCGCGGAAGACGCGGTAAACGCCGCCGTCTTCGAGCGCGAGTTCATAGTAATCGCGAGTGAAACCGCATTTCCGCTCGCCATCCATTTTCAATTCCTGCTCCTTGGTGCCGGAAGGATCCTGGCGCGCATCCAATTCGCCGTCCCGCCACCATTCGCCGTCGCGGCGCCATGGGCCGGCGATCGAGATAACGCGCGCACCGAGATTCTCACCGCGAACGAATTCCGGAATTTCCCGCGAGCACATCACTTCGATTTCCCGCGCCGGCCGAATCGCGCGTATCACCAGTTGGGTCACGTTCTTCGCCGCCGCATTTTCGGATATCGGTGGCGGAGCAGGCGGCGCGAACGGATCGAGTCGCATCGCTTCCGGACGATGCGAATTTCCCGCGCTGATTGCGCCTACGTTGCCGGGGCCGCATAGCGCGGCCAGGCGCGCGATCGTGGTCTCCAACTTGTCCGGCGCGGGACTCGGCGGGATGAACATATCGGTCTGCGCGGGACGCGGGATGCGCGGCGCAATCTCGATTCGGATCGATTCAACGGCAGCCTCGGGTGGCGCGGCTTCGAGATTCAGGTTGATGAGCGTGAGAATCGCGCGGACGTCGTTCGATGGCGCTGCGACCGCGACCCCGCGGCTGCAACTGCGACGGCCGCTCATCCCGAACGCGAGAGTGATATCGCCGGCCACCAGCCCGCGAAGTGAAAGCCGCTCGGCGAGCCGCTCCAGCATCGTGCGCATGACAAATCCGAGCGGCTCCAGGTTCTCGATCCCGTATTCCAGTTCGATAGTTTCAGTGAAGAACTCGGCGCGGCGGCGCGGGGCCAGCGGCGCATGGCTTCCGCCGCGCGCAAGGCGGACCAGTTCCACGCCGCGGCGGCCAAGCCGCGTGCCGACCGTGTCTGGACTGAGCCGCGCCAACTCGCCCAGCCGGCGCATCCCCCATCTTGCGAGCGTGGTCTCCAGATCGTCGCCGCGATCTGATTTTCCGAGATCGAGCATGTCGAGCGGCAACCAGTTCAGGAACTCGCGCTCGCGCCCGGCTTCGATCACGCGCACTCCGCCGCATCGCGCGGCCAGATGCGCCAGTTCCTTGTTGGCGGCGACGCCGGCGGCGGGTTGCATGCCGACTTTCCGCACGCATCGCGTCAAGTCGGCGGCGATTTCTTCTTCGCCGCGGTAGATGCGATGCAATCCCGCGAGATCGAGCCATACGCATCCGTACGCACCCGACTCGACCACCGGCGAAACTGATTCGGCTGCGTCGAGCAGCGCCGAATGCGCCGAGCTTTCGGCGGCGGCCGAGCGATGGACAACGGCCAGATCGGAGGAGACGGTGCGCGCTTGCGCAATCGTCATCCCGGGGCGGATTCCCAGTTCACGCGCGCGCACCGAGACGGCGTCAAGATCGGCGTGCGGTGCGAGACTTCGGGCAATCGCCAGCACCCTGCCTTCGAGCGCGGGATTCGAGCGCACCAGCGCCGCGATCGAAAAATCGGCGACCAGAATGCACGCGATACGAGCCATCGGGACAACACCATGCTAGCTGCGCCATGCGCGGTTCCCGGCGCGAGTGGCAAGATCATAAAGATCAAGATCGGGAAGACGAGAATCGGCCAGCTCGGCAAGTTCTATAAGTCCGATTGGATCGACCAGCGCGCGGACGCGAACGCGCCGTCCCGTCCCGCCCATCTTGTTCCGCGCGACCATCGCATCCACCGTAAGTCCGTCGAACGTCACGGGTGAGCCCGGAGCGAGCCGGCTGAATGACGTTTCGGCGCGGCTCGCCGCGAGACTCAGCGCCGCGAACGTACCGCACATCCGCCACGGCGCGAGCGCGATTACGGCTGCGCCGCTGCGCTCGGCTGCGCGCGCAATTCGAAGCGCCGAAGCATGCGCGAGCGCGCGGGGCGCCTCACCGAAATCGACCACGACCAGGCCAAAGCCGCCCGCCTCGAGCACGAGCTCGGCCGCCTTGACGATCGCGGATTGCCGGCACGCGAGGAAGGAAGCTACGGATCGGGGTCCCTCGACTTCGCTCGGGATGACAGAGAGGAAATGCGGCCGTGCGGCGCAGCCGCCGTCGCGCGGTATCCTCGATGCCATCGTCATCGACGCCCACAGCATCCTGCGAAGCTCCACGCCGGCCGCGGCCATGCTCTCCGGATCGAAGGCGCCCGAACTGTCGAGCCATGCGGCGACCTCGCCACGATGGGTGGCCGAGGCGGCAAAAGATGCGGCTAGCGAAGTCTTGCCGGAGCCCGCTCGGCCGGTGATTTCGCTGATTCGTCCGCGTGGGATTCCGCCGTCGATTAAGTTGTCGAGCGGGGCGAGTCCGGAGCTTAGGCGGCGGTCCTTGCGAGTGAGTTCGTGACCGCGGAAAACTCCTGAAAATTCAAGCGGTTGCGGCTTTTCGACCGAAGTAGGCGACGGCACTCGGATCGCTGGAATCCGGATAGGAGGATCGTTCCACAAGGGCTTTGGCAACGCCGCCACAAGACCTGTTTTCGCTCTTTTTTCGCTTTTTGTCAACCAAAGAGGTGGGTAGGCGATCACTCTTCCATCTGGACGCGGGTGACGCCGTGCAGGAACGGATCGAATCGGCGGAGGAGAAAACCGCCGAGGAACATTTTCGCGAACGCGATCACCGGTGCGCTGACGATGACGCGGCTAAGGAGCGAGTTCGACACCACAAAGCGCGGCCCGACCTGCTGCATATCCTGGATTGCCACGATCTCGGGCCATCGCTCAGCCTGAATATTGCGCGCCGCAAAATCGAGCGTGGCCGCGTCGGAGCGCATCGCGAGTGCGCG
>JBGPNU010000214.1:0-6158 GCA_041487675.1 Binatus sp. (SeqCode) | reverse complement strand
GATTCATTCCGCAGATGTTGTTCCATTTTGCTCATTCGAATACCGGCTGGATGGAACCAACAGGCCTTCCTGATTTTCTTGAGGCAACACTGAGGCATCGAGGTGTGACGACCGCGTCGCGAGAGACGCATTGAACCGCAGAACGTGACGATCACCCTCGCCCCGAAGGAGGAAATCAAATCCCCGGCGGATGTACTCGTCCAGTTTCTCGCCCTCCAGAATCATCGGTTGAACCCAGAGATCTTCTCCGTCGACTGTCTTCCCATAGTGGTTTTGGATCGGATCGCATGCATTGACGAAGCCCATTCGAGCGTGAGGTGCGGTCAGGTCGACAGGTTTGAGTAACGGGAAAAGGATGACTGCCTTCGCCTGTAGAAGCCCTGCGACCGCGGGTGCTACTCGTTTAGCGACGCCGGCGGCTCCCTTGGAAAGCGACCATAGTTCGCCACCTTCGATGACCGACTTTGGGGGAAGATGACTCAGGTCCGGCTTCGGGAAACTCTGTGGAAGCGTGGCTAGATCGTGCACTATGAAGCCTCCCACCATCCGCTCGGTTGACTCGCCTTCGTTTTCAAAAATTGCGTAGACATTCCCAAACATGAGGTGAGCCTCTCCGAGCCGCGATCGCGCGGACTCTCTGAAGCCGAACCCACTCGTGGCCCTGGCCTTCAAAAGACATTCGCCGAAGATTTGCCGCTCGTGATCTGTTGTTAGTTGACGCAGTTCCATTGGAATTCTCCTGTTTTTTTCGCAAACGCTCGTTATCGATCTTCGAACTGTTTTCCCCTGGGTACGGCAACGCCCGGAGGGGCGCGCTGGGCGCGGGCCGGAGGTCTGCAGAAGGAGGGGAAACTGCCCCGCCTCAGGTTTCTGGCGGAGACGATTTCGTACTGTGGTTTCGGAGCGTAAGAGAGCGCCTGAATAGGATCGGTTGCGCTCTCAATACAGCTCGGAGCAGGTGCGCTGGTCGGAGTGATCATCCGGGTCACTTTTTGTCAATATCACGACACTCGAGCTGCGCCGTGGTCCTCCAACGAAACACTGTTTGGCATGAACGGCCGCTTTCCGCAGCGCGCGAGGTCGTGGCGAGCTATTTCTACGGCAGCGCGGATTTGGGCTTGCTAACCAGCGGTCTACGCGGCTAACATGGCGTCAATCTGGGGTGGCCAACGGTGGCGCAAAGCAGAGAACCGGATCCGCTCGAAGGACTCATCCGAGAGATCCTGAATCGCCCGGAATCCCGAGCCGCGGAGCGCACGGTCAAACGTGCCTGCAGGGACTTTTCTTCTCTCTCTCGAGTAAGTTATGCCGCATCATTACAGAGCCAATTCGACCGGCGCCAACTTCACGAAATAATTTCGGAGTTGAAGCGCGTCCTGCCGGAGCTCAATCGGCAGGTATTCGCTGAAACCGACCTGGCTCGGTTGGCAGAGATTGCTGCGAGCTTCGGCGCGGTCTTACAACTCGGAACTTTCGAAGGCCGCCAGGGCCGTACTCTGCGGGGATTTTACGTCAACGACGGTAAGCTGCTGAAACGGCCCGTCATATGCGTAAATACGGTGCATCACCCAGTGAGCGTCGCCGCCGCCTTCTGGCACGAGATGGGACATCATCTCACCCATGATATCTTTGGCGGCCACGCCGAGCGGCTGAATTTGTCCTTTGCCGCCAACTACCAGAAGCATCTGGGCAATCCACAGGAAATAGTTGCCGATATCGTACTGGCATTGGGAGGCTATCCAAAGACAGTCGCCGAACGGCTCTTCAATGGCTCTCAAAAAAGAGAGGCGGATCCGGAGATATTCCTGTTAGTTCAGAAGGCGAGGGTTCATATGCGTTCCGTCTCAGGCTTCGACTTCCAAGCGCGAGTCGCGGCAGCCGAAAACCTACAGGTCTTGGCGGGTATGATTCACACTGCGAAACTGCGCGCAGCATTACTTCATGAGTACGGTGTATGACCAGGAAAACGCTCCGTGGAATGTTGAAACGCGCGCGCCGGGAACTCGGAATGACCCAGCGTGAACTCGCTAGACAGACCGGTGTGGAGGCCAGCCATATCCACTATATCGAAAACGGTAAGCGAAGACCTTCGCTGCCGCTAGTGAGACGGATTGCCGATGCGCTCGGACTCAATCGGCGCGAATTGCTCTTTCTCTGCCACCCGGAGTCAAAATACCTGGTCGGCGCTTTCGCCAGCCCTACCTCGACGAAACCCACCGATTCGTGGCAGCGGTTTGTCTCAAATCGCGCACTTCTCAAACGTCACCACATAACACGTGCCGAACTCAGGCTCCTAAAGCAGGTGAGCTTGTTGGAGCACGTATCGTCTCATCAGCATTTCATATTCGTTCTCAACTCAATCCGGCAAGCCGCAGTGCCGAACGATTGATCGCCCCATGTGAGAATTCCGCTTTCAGTTCCAGTGGAAACCGAAGTCAGATCATTCTCCGGGCGGCTCGGGCGCAAACCAGATCACGCTTCCGGTTGGATCTTTCACGACGAGGCCGCCGCCGTTGGCGCTCGAGAACCCAGCATCGAAGCGATCTTGTCCCGCTCCATCGAGCGCGACCATTCCCCCGGCAGAACCGTCGCCTGCTCCGCCGAGCGCGAGTTGCGGCTTGCCGGTTCCATCGAAGGTAACCGCTCCAGCCTGGCTTCCATCAGGCGTTACACCAGCCACGTAGCGCGTCACGTTGTTCGAATCGTTGGCAAAGAAGCCCGAACCGTTGGCGGCGTTTCCGAAACCGGCGCGTGCGAACCCGCTGCTGTCCAGAGCAAATGAGCCGGCACTGCTGCCGTCCGCATTGACACCGCTGATCAGAGCCGGCTTTCCGTCGCCATTGAGCGCTATCAGCGCCGCGCCTTGATTGCTGATTCCGACCGCGGCACGAGTCACTCCGTTCCCAGGCAGGACAGAATTGCCGTCGAACAATGCCAGACCGGCGCTTCCCTGACTGGCGCCCAGCGCGAGCAGCCACTTGCCGGTTTGATCGATGAACACCAACCCGGCGCCGTTGCCGCTGGTGCCGAGCACAGCGACGATCTGGCCGGCACTGTTGACCAGGTTGATCTGGTTTGCGGTGATAGTTCCGGCGGTGACAGTTCCGGCGTCGAGTGCCGCCATCTTTCTCGGCGTCTTCGTCTTCGCCAGCAACCGCGGAGTCGAGGTCATCGCGGCTATAGCAAGCACCGTGACCGCAAAGATCATCTTCATTCCCCGATTAGCTCTCTCGAGCCGCGCGACTCGCTCGGTCAACGCACAGATCTGACTGTCCATTGAGATCCCCTCCGGTGTTTACCGGGCTGCCGTTGAACGCGCGTGCCCGGAATGTTCAGAAACCAAGTGCCGCCCAAACGCTGCTAGGCTAGTCCTATCTGACAGCAAGTTCCAAGTCGCGGAATGAATCGCAATGGGCCAGTTTGAAGAGTCATCTGCAGATAGGTGTCGCTATCAGGTGCCGGCGCGATCCGGGACGAGCATCTCCGATGGTATCGTCTCGCTGGCCGCTTGACCGGGAACCTTCCACGACAGGCGGATGTACGAACCGCCGCCGATGTTTCGCTCGCCGACTTCGATCCGATGCCGCCCGGCGCTCAGATTGATGCGGCCAACGTCGTGACCCTTGTTGACCGCGCCGGGATCGTGAATTACCTGAGTGCCGTCGATCGTCACCCATCCCGAATCGTCCACGTCGATCGTAAATTCGTAGATGCCAGCGATCGGCGCGATCAGTTCGCCGGTCCACAGATCGCACGACGGAAAAGGCATCGCGCCCATGTGGGCGATATCTTCGAAGTCGAGTTGCCGATCGACGCGCATGATGTGCGGCCGGCTCTCTCCGCATTGCTCGCCGACATAGTAGCGGCCGAGCAAACCATGCCGGCCGCTCAGCGCAAACGGCTGCAGAATGTACTGGCTCATGGGTAGCAGGAACACCGCGCCGATTCCGACTGCGGCGGCGGCTTGAGTCAGGCGGCGCGATGCGCCCCGGCCCCACAGTCCGAGCGTATCCGACAGATCGAAGGCGCCGAAGATCCAGAATATCGCGAGCGGCCACAATTGCATGGGTCCACGCAGGTTCGCGATTTTTCCGAGGTTGAAGGCTACCGAGTCGCCGACGATCATTCCGCCGCCGAAGAATGCGTCGCGATTGGTGGCGAAGTCGCCGCGCATGAATTGCTGAAGCGCGAAGTCGCGGACCGGATTGTCGTACTCGTACGGAAAATGCGGATTGGTCGCCGTCGCCATCAGCATTATCGCGGCGGAAATCGCGCCGAGCGTACCGAGCAGGAAGTTGCACGCGGCGGGCAGGAACGCGAGCGCCAACACCATGAACGGAATCGAAGCGACTATCTGCCGCGGGCCGGTCGCAGTGCCGCCACCCCACGACACGATCGATTCGCCGTAGGATGCATTGAACAGGATGAGCACCACGAACGAATAAACCGTGACCGCGAATTCCGCGCGCCAGCGTCTTTGCCGCGCGAAATAGGCGACCCCGAAAATCGACAACAGCAACACCGGATTGCAGAAGAACAGTCCGCGTTGCGGATCGAGCAGCACGTTCCAGAGAATCCGGGCCTTCGGATACGTCAGGCCGACGAACCCGACCGCTTGCTCGGGGAATTGACGGTTGCCCGGAAGTTTGAATGCCTGGTAGCTGAAAAACAGCGGACTTCCAAATGCGCCCCAGTTATACGCGAGCAGGATCAGCGCGGTTAACGCCGCGCCTGCCGAAAACGCCGCGATCGGCTTCCACTCGGGCAGTTTGAACAGCGCATATAGTCCGACCGCGCCGGCGACCAGGAATACAGGATAGTCGTTCAGCACCGCCCATCCCGCGAGAAATCCCGCCGCAAAGGCCCGCGCCGACGATGGCCGCATGCTGAAGGTCGCGAGCAGGTAGAACGCGATGAATACGCATGCGGCCGCGACCGGTTCGCCAGTGAGTTCGGTCGCGTATGGAAAAGCTATCGTCGCAAGTCCAAGGATGAGCGCCACGCCGGCCGCGCGTCCTTCCGATGCGCCCAAAAATCGCGCGAAGCGATACATCACTACGGATAGCATCGAGATCAATAGCCCGGTGGTGAACAAAGTGGTCAGGTAGGTCGTGAACGCCCAGTAGAGCGGCTCATGCGTGCTATGCAGTGGCAGCAGTGTGAGCCTGAAGATCACCCACGGTATCAGCGCGGTGAACGAAGTGCCGGGCGCTTTGACAGAGTAGATGTGACCGCCAACGTTGATGATGTCGGCGGTGTTGAAGCCGCAGAAATCGTTGATCCATAGCGCGCTCTTCTCGAGCATCGAGCGCATCAAGTCGAAGCGGCACGCGATGCTCTGATCGGAGCCCTGGTAAAAGTAGGCGTAGGTGACGAACGGGATGAGAAATATCGCGTTCTCGATCTGCCGGGTGTGCGCTTCGCTGGAATTTACGCCGGGCTGATTCATCGCCTGTTCGTTCGCTCCGGAACGTTCGCGACATCGCCGAACATCCGCCATCCGAGGCATGCGATCGCTACAAGCACCACGAACGTAAACACCAACGACCAGCGCGAGCCGATCGGCACCGGCGCAGCTTCTTGCCGGATCGACATCAAGTCGAAGGTCGGCGCCGCGTTCGGCGGCGGAGCGTCGATCGCCACCAACGTCGCATTCCTGAAAAACGCGCGCCCGGTGTTCAGGCTCGCGAATCCTCCGACCCTGAGCGCGACATCGACGTCGGCCCCATGCCCGCCCACTTTGAGATACAGCGACACCCGCTGCCATCCGGTGGTGCCCTTAATCTCCGGCGACATGATGCCGTCCTCCATCACCGAAATCGACGCGCCGTCCTCCTTCGCCCCTACATTTTCAGTGCGAATGTCAACGCTGAGTTGGTACCAGCCGGGGCCGAGCGACAATGGTTGCATCCATCGCCCGTCGTTCGCTTGCAGATTATCGACCTCCAATTCGCCGGCGCCGTTTGGCGAAGGATGCCAATGGCAGACGAAAGCCTCAGGCTTGTTGATCCATGCCACGGTTCGCCATGCGTCGGGTTGATCTTCGGAGCCTTTGGCGAAGTCGCCGTTCTGAAGGAGGTTCTGCGCCGCGCCGGCGTGACGCGGCGTCAGTGCGATAGACAAAAGAACCGCGCATAACAAGGTCGCGCGAAAGCATC
>JBGPNU010000213.1:0-6197 GCA_041487675.1 Binatus sp. (SeqCode) | reverse complement strand
GCGCGCCAGCGCGAGCGTCTCGGTCTCGATCGTCGCAAGATCCGCCGCTGAGCGGCCGTCATCGGAGCTGCCGCCAGTGATCATCCTTCCCGGCCAGACGAGATCGCCTTCGCGAGTTACGAAGACGGTCCCATGGCCGTTGAGATTCGATGCCGCGAGCGCCGCGCGGAGATCTTCGGCGAGCATCACATGCCCGAGCATCACTTCGGCGACCGGCGCGAAGCGCGGCTCGACCTCGAGCATATCGAGCAGCCGCCCGGCGATACCGGGCGCCTCGATCGCGGGGTGCGCGGCTCGGCCCGGGTCGGGTTCCTGGACGAAGTTTAGCCGCCCGGCGCGACTTTCCTTTAGAATCTCGATTGCGCGCAGCGCGAAATTCGGCGATTCGACAATCACCGCCTCCATCTGATCGCCGAGCACCGCTTTCAGAGCCGGTTGCAGCGGGATCGGCGCGTGCACGACCTGGTTCAGGATTGCGGGATCGGTGGCAGGGCGATCGCCATTGAGCGAATCGAGAACGGCGCGGAGCCTCGGCTCGGCGCCATTCGAGGAAAGATTCGCCCCCAATTCCGTGCGCGCGCCGAGCACGCCGCGCAGCGAGTTGATCCGCGCGGTCAGATGCTCGAGCGCAGTGCGCGCTTCGATCTCCTTTTCGGCGGCCTCGCGCCGCTGAGCTTCGGACTGCGTCGCCGCGATCCGGCAAGCCTCGAGTTCTTCTTCGGCCGCGCGCATCAACTCACCCGCCGCTCGGAGCGCATCGGCGAGCGCGGGAGTGTCGGTCGCGGTCGCGCCGAGGCGCTCCTCGAGTTCAGCGCGTTCGCCGGCGAGATCGCCGAGCCGCCCACGAACTACCGCGGCCTCGCGAATCACGTCGGACAGGTCGTCCTTGGATTCCTCGGCGCGGCGCTCGGCTTGCTTAAGTTCCTTTTGCGCGTCCTGATGGCGGAGCGATATTTCCTTCAATACCGCGTCGGCATCGCCACCGCCGGACGCAACTTCGCGCGCGAGCGCAGCGCCAGCATCGGCACGACTTGCGCGCGCCGTCGTCGCCTTGGATTCGAGCTCCGTCAGCCGGGCGCGCAGATTTGGTTCAAGATCCGAAATCGCGCCGAGCCGCCGTTCCAGGAATTCACGGGTGCGCGCGCGCTCGGTCGCGCCCGAGTGCAGGTTCTCGAGTTCGCGCTGCGCGCCGCCGAGCTCTGAGCGTGACGATTGCGCACTGGACGCCGCGTCTTCGACTCGCTCGCGGATCGCATCGGAGCCCACGCGAGCGCTTTCGAGCGCCGCCTTCAGCTCCGCGTCGCGACCGGTCTGAAGGGCCAGCTCTTCACGCTGATCGATAATCCGCCGCGCCGCCGCAAAGCGTTCGAGCTTACCGAGCTCGGCCTTGACGACCTTGTAGGTCTCGGCCTTCTTTGCCTGCCGGCGGGCGAAGTTGAGCTGGCGCTCGATTTCGCTTACCACATCGTCAACCCGGGCGAGATTCTCTTTCACGCGTTCGAGCTTCCGCTCGCTCATCTCGCGCCGTCCCTTGAACAGCGACAGTCCGGCGGCTTCCTCCACCAGCGTGCGCAGCTCGTGAGGCTTGGCCTGGATTATTTCTTCGATACGGCCCTGCTCGACCAGCGAGTATCCGCGGCTATGAATCTGCGCCGCCATGAAGAACTCGGTGATGTCCTTCAATCGGCACGAAATCTTGTTGAGCAGATATTCCGATTCGCCGGAGCGATATGCGCGGCGCGTCACCGCGACTTCGCTCAGCGCCGAGTACGGTTCGGGAAGCCGGCTGCTGTCCTCGGCCTCCAGGATGAGCGATACCTCGCACATTCCGGCCGCGGGATTCGAGTCGTTGCCCGCGTAGATAAGGTCCTCGATGCTCTTGCCGCGCAGCCGCGTCGGCGCCTGCTCTCCGAGCACCCACCGGATGGCATCGACGACGTTGGATTTGCCGCATCCGTTGGGACCGACCACCGCCGTCATCCCCGGCGCGAAGCCGATGGTCGTCGAATCAAGAAATGACTTGAAGCCTAGTAATTCAAGGCTCTTAAGACGCATGCTGCCCTCGCCTCCACCGCACCAACCACCATCGGGAGCTTATCCCAAACAACCCTCAGAGGGTCAAGACCATCCACAACATATCGTATATCGGCGCGTCTGTAACCCCAGCAAATTGTGGGTTCGGGGCTGGGGATACCCGCCGATCGATGCCCGATTCAGTCCTGAATCAGCTCCGTGTTCCAGTACGCGCTATCGACCTGAGACAGATACGGCATCCATTCCCGGTAGCGCCGGAGGCTGAACATCTCGGATGAAAACGGCGTCCACTCGGGCCGCCGGGGCCTGCGGAACAGATGCATCCCAGCCTCGTCGGGCGTGCGGCCTCCCTTCCTGCGATTGCAGTGATGGCACGAGCAGACGATGTTCTCCCAGGTGGACATTCCGCCGCGCGAACGGGGAATCACGTGATCCAGGTTGAGCTCGGTTCGCGGCAGCCGTTTGTGGCAGTACTGGCAGGTGTTGCTGTCGCGGGCGAAGATGTTGAAGCGCGAAAAACGCACGTGGCGTTTGGGTACACGCTCATACGCCGTCAGCAGCAGGACTCGCGGCACCCGGATGAATCCGTTCACGATACCGAGCCGCTCATGCTGGACTTCGATCGACAGATCGCGCCAACTGTCGAAGTCGAAGGTGTGATACTGCTCGTCAACGGCTTTCGCAACGCCCTGATAAAGCAGCGCAAACGCGCGTTTTACCGACGTAACGTGAACCGGCAGATACGAGCGATTGAGAACCAGGACCTTGCTGTTGAGCAGGCCCGCTCCCGGAAGACTGGGCGCAACCATGTAGGCCGCGGCTGACATTACAATGACGAGTACCGGCCCAATGATCCCATGTCAAGGTACAGTTGATTAAAAGCCCATTATTGGCCGCACTAATCGCGCTTGCTTGCGGTGGTCGGGCATGCCTCGTATGATCCAGCACAAGTTGTCGACGCCAAGGGTAAAACGATGTACCAGCCGGGGCGGGTGATTTTTCTGTGCACCCGCGACGATCGCGCGATGACTCCCGGAGCATCGTCCTGCCTCGTGCAAGCAAGTTCGATCTGCCGGAATAGAGAGTCCAGTTGTGAAACGAGAAATCGCAATTAACGCTTCCGCACTTGAGGTGCGGGTGGCGCTGCTCGAAGATAATCAGCTCGCCGAATTTTACCTTGAGCGAAACCGGCAAGTCGGCCTCGCCGGAAATATCTACAAGGGCAAAGTCACCCGAGTGCTGCCCGGAATGCAGGCCGCGTTCGTCGATATCGGGCTGGAGAAAGCGGGCTTCCTGCACGTCTCGGATTTTCAGGATGGAATTTCGGCGCTCAGCACCGTCGCGGAAGTGATCGGCGAAGGAGATGTCGAGACCGAGCCAATCGGTGACGGCGAGTTTGCGGACACGGAGACGCAATCCGAGGGTGAGGACGCATCCAACGGCAACGGTAGTCCGCAGCCGCCATCGCGCGGACGCCGCCGCGGCCGAGGACGCCGGCAGGCGCCGCAGCGAAGCCGCCTTCCGATCGAGCAGCAGCTTCGCCGCGGCCAGGAAATAATGGTTCAGATCGCCAAGGAGCCGATGGGCACCAAGGGCGCGCGGCTCACGTCGTCGATTTCGCTGCCGGGCCGCCATCTGGTCTTCACGCCGACCAGCAATCACATCGGGGTGTCGCGACGGATCGCGAGCGCCGAGGAACGCGCCCGGCTGCGTGCGGACGTGGGCGAACTTCGGCCAGCGCAGGGCGGTTTCATCGTGCGGACCGCGTGCGAGGGCGTAAGCCGCCGCGAGATTCAGCGCGACGTCGCGTTTCTGACCAAGCTGTGGGCCTCGATTCTGCGCAAGAACGAGACCATGCCGCCCGCGTCGATCCTTTACAGCGACCTCGACGTAGCGCTCAGAATCGTGCGCGACCTCTTTTCGAGCGAGGTGGACAGGCTATGGTGCGACGATCCGACTACCTATGGCCGGATTGTGCAGTTCGTGCAGAACTATATGCCGCGGTTGCGCGCGCGCGTGATGCTTCATGACGGCAGCGAGCCGCTCTTCGACCGCTTTAGTATAGAACCGCAGATCGAACGTGCGCTCGACCGCAAGGTCTGGCTGAAGTCGGGTGGCTATTTGGTTTTCGACCAGGCGGAGGCGCTAACTGCAATCGATGTTAATACCGGCCGCTTCGTCGGCAAACGCAGCCAGGACGACACCATCCTCAAGACGAATCTCGAAGCAGTAGAGGTAGTAGTAAACCAACTGAGACTCCGCAACATCGGCGGAATCATCATCGTTGACTTCATCGACATGGCTCGCGAGGGCGATCGCAACAAAGTCAGCGACGCGCTGGCGCTCGCGCTTAAACGTGACAAGGCCCGCACTTCCGCGCTCAAGATTTCAGAACTCGGGCTCGTCCAGATGACTCGCAAGCGCACCCGCGAGAGCCTGGAGAAGCTGCTGACCGACACCTGCCCGCGATGCGAAGGGCGGCGGGTCGTCAAGTCGGTGCCGACCCTGGCCGCCGAGGTGCTGCGCGGCATTCAGCGCGAGGCAGTTCGCAAGTCGGCCGGCGAGATGCTGATCGTCAAGCTCAATCCTGAAGTTGCGCGCTATCTGTACGACCACGGAGCAAAAGACCTCGAGACGCTCGAGCAGCGGCTCTCGACCAAGATTGTGCTCCGTTCGAACGACGGCCTCGAACTTGGCGCCTTCGAACTCGCACAAGCCCCCGCCGCCGCGTAGCCCTGATTCTCAGTTAGGCTCGGCGACCGAGGTGGCAGCCGCCATCTGCGCCGCATCACGAATCTGTCCGAAGTGAATCTTGCCGAGATCGAATTCCTCGAGCGCTTTGACCAGACTCGATAGCGCCGTCTTGCAGCTCGGCAGGTTCTTGCGCGCGCGCGAGAGCGGATTGGATCGCGCGATGATAAAGTTCTTCAAATAGGGATGCATCAGGCCGCGCTTCTTACCCTTGATAACAAGCTCGACCACCAATTCATCGGCGCGTTCGACCTGCTCCGCGCGCTCGACGCGTTCGTCTATCGCGTCTTTGAGCGGCTTGCCGAGAAATCCGTCCACGCGGCTCAGCAACGGCGCGTAAACGCCGCCGGAGAAGCGGGGCTTCTTTTCGTAGAGGATGCCGAGCGTGATGAAATGCGCGCGCTCGAACTCGAATGCAAAATCCTTCTCGGCGGCTTTGGGCCGCTGTTCGAGGCGCGCGCGATACATCCTTATTACTTCGAGCGCCTTGTCGCGCAGGTTGTGCGCTTTCTCGGTGTTCAGCGCGAGGATTTGAAATGCAACCTCGGGTTCGGGAATCACTATTGCGGGAATCATTTTGGCGCCGGACTTTACCGCCGCGGCGCGGCGATGGTTTCCATTGGGCGTCCAGTAGATGTCGGCGGAGCGCACAACCACGATCGGCTCGGTGAAGCGATCGATCTTCTTCATCACCTCGATCATTCGCTTCAGATGCGCCGGCGAGAGATCGCGCTGATACGGAGTCGGCTGCACCAGTGCAATCGGAAGCATCGCGAACAGATGCCAGTGGCCGCCGATCGGCTCCTGGTAGGCAGCAAGCGCCGCGCCGCCATCGGCTTCTATAGCGGCGCCGAGCGCGCTCACCGCCGCGGGTATCTTTCCGTTCTTTGGAAAAACTACTAGATCCGGCATGCTACGGTTTGCCCGGCGCGGGCGGCGCAGCATTGGCCGCGACGATATGAAAGCGCACGGTCGCCTCGTCGCCGGCGAGGATCGCGCCGAACAGCACTTCCGGAACCTTGACCCCGAACTCCTGGTAATTGAACTTCATTTCGCCGTCACCTACGAAGGCGCCGTCCGCGCCCAGGGTCGCGTGAACCGGCACAGTCATCGGATGCGTTTCGCCGTGAAGCGTGAGTAATCCATTCACTATCGCGGTGCCTTCGTTCGCCCCGATCATCACGACCCCGACGACGCTGTTACTCTCGAATCCGATGGTCGGAAATTTGTCGGACTCGAGCGATGATCCGGTGACGCTCCGATCGCGCGCTGCGCTGTTGCTGCGATAGCTGGTCGCGTCGATGATGATCCTTACCTTTCCGGTGCGCTGAATGTTGGCGAGATCGCCGCTCACTTCGCCGTCAATTATCCGAAACATCCCTACCGCACTGCCGCGGATCCAGGCCGCGGGC
>JBGPNU010000212.1:0-6255 GCA_041487675.1 Binatus sp. (SeqCode) | reverse complement strand
GTCGGCTTCCATCATCGCCCCGGCCTCGTCCACTGACTTCACCACCAACGGGACCGGTTGCTTGAAGTGAAGTTGGCGAAGGTCCTGGATGCCGACCTCGATTTTCCCGGACTGCTTCTGGTTTATGCGGCCGCCGCTTACAAGACTGTACGCACATCCGCCGAAGAACAACGCGGCGGCAACAGCGCCTATCAGCCACCAGAGCCGTCGCGCGATATCGATGCGGCCGGAGCTGATATTCATTCAGGCACGATAATTATTGGAAGCCCAAAGCTGGCGGAGTCCCGGGCGCGCGACTCCGCTTCGGCGCGAGTCGCAAACGCGCCCATCCGTACACGGTAGTAGCGGCGGTGGTCGGCTTCAAGCCGCTCGATACGAACGTCGCGATAGTAGGCGGACAGTTTGTCGCGCAACTGTTCCGCGTTATCTTCACGCGAGAATGCACCGACCTGGACGAAATAGCGGGGCGCTGCTCCAACCGCCGGCGCGCCGGGCGGAGCGCTGATCAGTGAGATTCGAACCGGCGCGGTGCCTTTATCCAGCATCCCGATAAGGTGCGCAGCCTTATGAGAAAGATCGATCTTGCGGCCTTTCTTGAACGGCCCGCGGTCGATAACGGCGACTTCGACCGAGCGGCCGTTGTCGAGATTCGTGACCATCACGTGGCTTCCCAGTGGAAACACGTTGGAGGCGGCAGTGAGATCCTCCTGATGATAAATCGCGCCGGTCGAAGTCCGACGCCCATCGAATCCGGGCCCATACCATGAAGCCATCCCGACTACCTGCGGGGTCGGCTGCGCAGAAGGTGGGCTCGGAAGCGGCGCGGAGATCGAGGGGCGCGATGCCGAGCAGGCGGCAAAGAGCGCGCTCATCGCGATCACCCAGGTGGCGCGACATATGGCGCCGCGGTTTCGACTTCCATGCACGCGCATCGACTATATATGATCCATTGCCCCTGCTGTTGATCGATGTCGCAAGCGGCGCTTCGGACGCCGCCGACGACGTGGTAGCATCGCGATTGCAGCACGCGGGGGCGGATTACGGCGACGATGTTGCGGACGAGGCAGGAGCTGGAGAGCATCGAGGCGCACACGCTGGCGCCATATGCTATGGCGTCGCGGTCCAGCCGCGGTCGTCGCTTTCCCGAACCCGAGCATCCGATGCGCACCGTCTTTCAGCGCGACCGCGATCGGATAATCCACTCGGCCGCATTTCGCCGGCTCGAATACAAAACCCAGGTTTTTGTAAATCACGAGGGCGACTATTACCGCACGCGATTGACCCATACGCTGGAAGCCGCGCAAATCGCGCGCACCGTGGCGCGGGCGCTCGGTCTGAACGAGGAACTGGCGGAGGCGGTCGCGCTTGCTCACGATCTCGGACATACTCCGTTCGGCCACGCCGGCGAGCGCATGCTGAACGAGCTGATGACTCCGTATGGCGGCTTCGATCATAACGCGCAGAGCCTGCGCACGGTGGACTGGATCGAAATCCGTTATCCAAATTTTCGCGGGCTCAATTTGAGCTTCGAAGTGCGCGAGGGGATCGTCAAGCATTCGCATTTCCAGGATCGTCCCGCCGCGCGCGAGTTCGACCCGAGCACTTATCCTTGTCTGGAAGCGCAAATAGTCGATCTGGCCGACGAGATCGCCTACCTGGCGCACGACGTCGATGACGGCCTGAAGGCGCAGATGCTGACGGTCGAGCAGCTGGGCGAGTCGGCGCTGTTCAGGACCTCGGCAGCGGCGGCGCGCGGCGCATTTCCCGCGGCCGAGATGCGCGTGCTGCGCTACCAGACGGTCATCAGGATGATCGACGCGATGTCCACCGACCTGATGATGAGTCTCGCCGCGCAACTCGAGCACAACATCGGGAGCGTCGATGACGTGCGGCGGGCGGGCAGGGCGCTCGCGGGTTTCAGCGCCACGATGGGCCCGCAAGTCGATGAGATCAAGCAGGTCATGCGCGACCGTCTGTACCGTCATTACCGGGTCAGCAGGATGACGGAGAAAGCGGGCAGGGTGCTCGCGCGGCTGTTCAACACTTACATGACCGAGCCACGGCAGATGCCGGAGCACGTGCTGGTCCGCGCGGAGCGATACGGCGAGCCGATCTCGCGCGCAGTGGCGGACTATATAGCCGGGATGACGGATCGCTTCGCGCTCGACGAATACCGCAAATTGTTCGACCCCAATGAGCGAGTCTGAGCGGCCAGCGCCGAGCGCACCGACTCGCCGGCGGCGGTCGCTCGTGATCCGCCGTGAAGATCATATTGGCGATCCGATCGGAATCGCTTTTCTCGAGTCGGCGGAAACTAACGGAGATGCAGTGCTCGATCGGCTCCGCGAGTACCTGGGGATCAAACTGAAGCTGACCAAAGCCGAAATTTCGCACGACGAGATCACGGTCGAAGTCGAATCGCGCGGATGGCGGGAAGAGGGCGCCCGGATGGCCGCCGCCGCAAAAGATCTGTACGCAAAGGGCGCCAGGCGCGGTGCGCTCCTGATGTATCGTGACGCAGTAGAGCTCGATCCGCTGAACACGGAGGCGATTCTGCGGCTCGGACTCGCGCTCACGGAACAGGAGAAATTTGGCGAAGCGTTCAGCACGCTCAAACGCGCGCGTGAGTTTGGTGCGGAGGGTCCCGAGATGCTGATCGCGATGGCGCGATGCGCGGCGCGCCTGGACCGGAGCGCGACCGCGGCGGCGTACTACGAGCAGGTGTTGAAGCTCGAGCCGCGCAACTTTGTAGCGCGGAGCGCGCTGCGCGCGCTCGGCCGCCGTCGCAACGCCGAGAGCAAAGCGCCGGGTGCTGTACGGACCGGCCGCGATTAGCTAGAACTGTGCCGCAATTCCCGGAGGATCGAGAACAATGGTCAAGATCGTTTATTGCATCAGCAAACTGCCGCATCTGAGCAACGATGAATTTCATCGCTACTGGCGCGAGACTCACGGGCCGATCGCGGGACGGATTCCGGGCTGTCGCAGGTACGTGCAGAGCCATACGATTCATCGCGCTCTTGGCGAGCGGGAGCCGTCATTCGACGGCGTCGCAGAGTTGTGGTTTGACGATTGGGCGGCGCTGGAGGCCGCGATGGCGACCAAGGAAGTTCAAGCGGCGCTCGAAGATGAGCGCAAGTTCATCGACCATTCGCGGACCGCATTCTTCATCGCAGAAGAGCATCACGTAATCTGAGCGGGCGGCGGGGAAACACCTTGCAGGACAGGAGCTTTCTCAATTTCATGATTCCGGCCCATATCCGAAAGATGACGGTGAGGATGGGGCGAGTAGTAGCGCGCCTACTTCGCGCGGGCGAGGCGGCTGCCCGAATAAGATCGTGCGCCTAGTTTATTTCGATGAGGCTGGTTCATCGCAGGACGAAGCTCAAGAGCCGATAATCACTGTCGCATCCGTTATTCTTCATGGCGACCTTGAAACAGGCCCAGTCGAACACGATGCAGAAGCAATCATAGCCACAGTACCAGAGCATCTGCGAACCGACTTCGAGTTTCACGCAAAAGACTTGTTTTCGGGCTGCAACAAATTCAAAGGCTGGCGACGAAGCGAACGTTACGCGGCACTTAGTGCCTTCATGGAACTGATTCCAAAATACGCCTTACCCGTGCACGCCATCGGCATTGTCAAAAAAGGTTTCTGGCGAGAAGCTCGCCACTTGGACATTCTCGGCTTTACCCGTAAGAGCCAGCCGCATTTTCTTCACGAATCAGCCTTTTTGAACTGCGCGATGGCCGTAGAAACTTGGTTCAAGCATCACGCCAAATCGGAACGAGGAATCTGCTTCGCCGACGATACAAAAGCGCGCGATAAAATTAAAAGCAACTTTCGTGACTTCCGAGGAAATTCGCCGTTCCTCTTCACTGGCAATTCAAGTTCAGATGGCGTTCTCCTCACTGACTTCACTGACAGTGTGAAGTTCGATCATCTCGTCGATATGATTTACTTCGGCGACTCCAAAGAGTCGATCTTTCTGCAATTGGCGGACTGCTGTGCGTTTTTTATCAAGCGCATGATGATGGGACGCGCGGACGCAAAACCATTCTACAACATTATCGAACGCCAAGTAGCGCCGCAGCCTTTACGATTACTGTTCAAACCAAAGCTATCTCGCGTTCCTGCGCGTGCAGTTGCCCGATAAGTCAACTGCCATACTCGCAGTCTTTGATGAACGGAAAAAGCGGCCTGACCAGGCGCTTGAACCTTTCCGGATCGGCGTGTTCGAGTTCTCGCCTTAAGCGATCGTCGCTTTCGCGCTGCTTCTCGCTGATAGGCTTTGGCGTCTTCGATTTCTTTCGCGGCACGCCTAAAGCTTAGCGCTATTAGATCGATGCTTCCACTATTGGCTGCACGTCGTAATCAGATCGGCGAACATGTCCTCGTTCTTTCGATTGTTGAACCGGAACGAAAACTCGTTCAGGTAGAAGGGCAGATATTTCGCGCTGACGTTGTGATATGTCCCGACCACGCCGCGCTTGAGCAGAGACCAGAACGATTCGATTGAATTGGTATGAACTTCACCGCGCACGTAATCTGAACGGGAGGCGCACGCGCTGAGGGTCGAAGAATCGAGGAAACGCCTGCCGGAGAGGAGCTTTCTCAATTTCGGGATTATACTTCCTAGTTTACATAATGTCACTTATGCGAACCTATACCTCGGGTAATCATAATCGGCCGCCAGAGGCGACGCGATGCGATTTCATCGATCAAGAGAGCGAAACCCGACCCGGGTTTCGCTCTTCCGTCTCCTATTAAGACGGGAAGTCCCCTTCGGCTTCGCTCAGGGTAAACTCCACCGGCGTGAGGTTTCGGGGGTATGTGATCCTCTCCCACGATCGGCACTGGCGTATCCGTTTCGCGGTCCGTATCATTGGGAGCCTTTGTCGGGAACTTTTTGGAAAGGACTCGTGGAAAAACTTATGTTCAAGTTGAACCTCCTCGCTCGAATTGGCCGGGCGGTCGCCCTAGCCTCGCTCGCGTTTTCGTTCGGCGCGATCGCTATAGTCACGGCGGTCACGAGCGCATCTGCGCAGACCGCAACCTCGAGCGCATCGAACATCGCGAGCGTCGCGACCGATCCCGCGCGCGACGCGGCGATGAAGACGTATCTGCAGAAACATTTCAAGATTGCAAATCCGGATTTGATCAAGTTTGGTCCCGCGGTTCAGACTTCGATCCCGGGCCTGCTCGGGCGGCCGCTCACGGTTAGTAACGAACAGGGCCAGAGCGTCAACACGGCGCTGTTCTTCGACAAGAACGAAACCGGGATGATCATCGGGCAGTTCCTGGATACCAGCGCGGAGCCGTGGGGACGGATGAATCTCAGCGGGATTCATCTTAACGACAATCCGACGCTCGGGCCCGCCGATGCGCCGGTTACGATCGTGGAGTTCGCCGATTTCGAATGCCCGTTCTGCGCGCGCGCCTTCAGCGTGCTCGAAACAATGGCCAACACGACCTACAAGGACAAGATGAAGGTGGTCTTCAAGAATTATCCGCTCAACGTACATCTGTGGGCGATCAAGGCGGCGGAGGCCGCGGAATGCGCGCGCCTGCAGAATCCAAATGCGTTTTGGGATTTCGCGCGCTACTTCTACTCGAACCAGGGATCGATCAATCCGAAGAATCTGCAGGATCAGGTGGACAAGGAAGCCGCGAATCTGAAGCTGGACGGCCCCTCGCTGAAGGCATGCATGGGCAGCGCGCAAGCGTCGGATCGTGTGAAGCAGGATCAGGCCGACGGCAACTCAATCAAGGTCACCTCCACGCCGACCTTCTTCGTTAATGGAATACCGGTGGTGGGATTGCCCGAGAGCAAGGTCCTGGAATTTGTAATTAACTCGGAACTTGCGGAACGGTCGGCGGCCGCACACTGAGAAACAGGAGCTGGATCGTAATTAGTGGGTGAGAACCGGCAGCGGACCCGCGCTCGGGGCTGGAACCGCAGATGGAGGCTCGGCCGTCGCGCCGAGCAGCGCGAGCGATTCCATCACGTCCTGACGCTGCGCCGCGAACGGATGAGCGGTCAGAAAGCCGCGATACGCCGCGATCGCTTGGCTCTTGTCGCCTGACTTCGCGAGCATCCGGGCTACGCCCAACTCCGCCCTCACCTGCTCCGGTCCCGGGACGCTTGCCGCCTGCTGGTAAGCGCCCGCCGCTTTATGCCAGTCGCTCATACGCTCGTAAACAACCGCGAGGTCAGTCAGCGCGAGGCTCGTGAAGATCGGGTCGTGCTCTTC
>JBGPNU010000211.1:0-6281 GCA_041487675.1 Binatus sp. (SeqCode) | reverse complement strand
TGCCGGGCGAGGCGCGCGTAGGTGCGGCCGATCGGCTCGCGCGGTTCGAACAGCGTGCCGGCGGCATCAAAGAATGCACCCCGAATCATTTTCAAATTCCAAAGGTGGCACAAGCTTTCATCGCAGGGTTTTAATGCCGCTATTCTGAATAACGATCATCATTCGCTTGTCCTTGCTTTTCTGTGCGACTTCAAATTCTGCTTCGATCAGAGTCATTGCTGCTTCTACACGGCTCGCTGCCTGAGGCTCGTTACATTCGAGCGCTATGCGACTCAATCTCCGATACCTGGCACGCTGACCGTGTGGAATGCGGGGTGCGATCAGTCTGAAGTCACGATCACAACTTACTAGCACCGCCTCGTCTTCTTCGCTCACGGTAGCAACAAGAGGGTCGGATGAATCAACGGGCAGGATGTCACGAACGTGCTGAATTGTATGACCGCGCAAGCGAAACACTTCGCCTACTGAATCAGGCACGCAGTTGTCGAGCAGGAAGCGAATAGTCGGCGGCACAGCGATATCTGGTTATGCGCGCTTCGCCAACTTTTCCTCATGCTGCAACGCTGCTTCAATGTCTTGCTTTGTAAGAGGCGGATACTCGCGAATGATTCCTTCCGGCGAATATCCAGCTTCGCGGAATCGCCAGACCGCCTTTGTCGTAATGCGTGTGCCTGCGATCACCCAAGCGTTATGCATTACGTACCGGTGTCTTTCGATCCGACCGAAGTGATCGCCGGTGCGCTGCTTGAGTTTCTGCGCTTCGGCGGCAACATCGTGAATGATGCTGCGAAGACGAATGAACGTGTACTGCTTGCTTAGAACGCCGATTATTGCTTCGGTTTCTGGTTCCCTGAAATGTACTTCTTTCTCCAGCACGTAAAGCACAAGTTCTGACCATGGCTGATCCCGATATTGACTCAATTCTCGCGCTACTTTCCGGAGTGTCTGAAGCGGGATTCCATGCAAGTTTCTCAGCACGCCGAGAGTACGGAGTCCTACAACGTCTTGGAACGAATAGACTCGACTGAAGGGGCTCCGACGATTCTCAGCGGCATAACGAGGGCGGAAAAATTTGGTCTTGTCCCAGTACCGGAGTTGCGCATGGGAAAGGCCCGTTAGACGAACAACGTGATCCGCGCTGAACGCTCGGATCGGATCAGCAGGTGACTCTTGGTCTGATCGCCATAAGCTTCCCATGCACGAGATATACTAAACGCAAGGTGAGGCACACAAACCAAAAAGCGTAATAGGGGCGAAAACCCGATCAAATCAAGGGTTTTTTCGATGCTCAGGTTTCGGACGTTCCTGCTTCTCATGCTTTGCCGAACTGTTCCTTCAGCACCTGGACGAGACTTCTCATAAAACTTGTCGAACGATAAAGCTATTGGCCGTCATTCCAAGCGATTCGCTCAGACAAAACTCCACTGGCGTCGCGGTCACCCGTTCCGCAACGACGGTTGGCTACACCGATAAAAGTCTGGTGCGGCGGGCGCGCTATTGCAGACCATCCCAGACCTGGATCAGCACCCCGAAGGCTGAGGTCGGCGAGATGAAGAATTGCCGCTCACCGCGCCAGTTGCGCTTTTCGTCCACGACCCGGATTCCGTCCCGCTTCAGGCGCTCGCGGGTAGCGTCGAAGTCTTTCAAGTCGATCGAAATATGATGCATCCCCTCGCCATATCGATCGATGAACCTGGCCACGAAGTCGTTTCCGGGCTTGTTCGGCGGGCTCTGGATGAACTCGAGCTTGAAACCGGCAACCTCGATATGTCCGAGCGCAAAGTTACCCTCGGAATTGCTCGTGTGAGGCTGGTGGGTAATTTTCGTGCCGGGAAAGTAGCGCGTAAAGAATGTGTAGGCCGCATTTATATCTTTCACCGCGATCGACACGTGATCGAAATGCGCCTTGCCATCTGGCGGCGGCTTCGGATGCGTCCGGTCCCAGTCGGGCACGTGCCAAAACTGGAACAGCGCGCCGAACGCGGAACGCGGCGAGATAAACGCGGTCGCGGATCCCGAATCGTACTTTTGCTCATCGACGATGCGCACCCCGCCCGCTTTCATGGCGGACGTCAGCGCTTCGATATTGTCCACCTCGATCGACAAATGATGCATCCCTTCGCCGTGCTTGCCGATAAACCTGGTGACGAAACCGGGCTTGCCGATTGGGTCTTCGATCAGCTCGACGACGAATCCACCGAGATGGAAATCCTGCCAGTAGAACGAGCCGGCGACCTGCTCGTCGATCGATTTCGGACTGCGCATCGTGATTGGAAAATATTTCGCAAAGAACTCGTACGCGCGGTCGATGGATTTTACCGCGATCGAGACGTGATCGAACCTCATCCGGACTTTTTCAGTCGCAGCCACGCCTAAACCTTCTCTCCTTAGTGTTGTATGCGAGATTTCGTCGTCCCCGGCCGGAAGCGCCACAGTAGCCGGATAGAATTGCGCAGCACCAGCGGCCATCCGTTGGCGATTTTTCCGGCGTACATACGAAGCGATTGATCGACGCGCGACAAAGCCGGCACGTCAAAGAAATTCGAGCCTCGCGGAAAGTAGCCCGCCCTCGGCGAGTACCACTATATAGCCGCCGCCCTTGAACGGACCGGCGTTGAGAATTTTCGTCGGACCGATCTCATCGACGCCGGCTGACTCGTGAACATGTCCCGAGATGCAGACTTCGGGCTTAACTTCTTCGATGAAGCGGCGGGCCGCCGTGCTGCCGACCGGCTTGCCGCTCATGATTCGATCGCACTTGGTGTCGTAGGGCGGCGTGTGGCAGATCATCAGCAGCGGCCGCACGTTCCGGACCGCTTCGTAGCCGGCGCGAAGAGTCGCATAGATTTCAGTTTCGCTGAGTTCGAGTGGCGTGCCGAACGGCGTGATATTCGAACCGCCGCATCCGAAGATTCCTATCCCGCCGATCGTGAGACCCTTCCCGTGCAGCGCGATCCCCTCCTCTTCCAGAAATGGGATCACCTCGCGCCGATCGAGGTTGCCCGGCAGCGCGAGCACTGACGAGCATGCGCGGCGCACGTCGGTCAGAACTTTGCGCGCATCGTCGATGCCGCCGAAGTTGGTGAGATCGCCGGACACGATCACCAATTCGCAATCGCGCATCACCTCGCCCATCCGGTCGAGATTGCGGGTCGCCATGTGCACGTCGCCGAAGGAGATAATTTTCATCGGAGGAAATCCACCTAATTTTAGCCTTTTGAGAATGCGAAACCCACACATGCGCCGGGGGCGATGGGTTTCGCGCTTCCTGTGATTAAATGGAGAAGATGGCTTCGCGGGACAGATTCGCCTTCGTGCTGTTCAAGCCGCAATCAGCCGGCAATATCGGCGCCGCGGCGCGCGCGCTGAAGAACATGGGCTTCGACGATCTTCGGCTGGTCAGTCCGGGGACATTGAATCAACGCGAGGCAGTCGCGATAGCCGTGCATGCGGATGACGTTCTTGCCGGCGCGACGACCTATTCCGATCTCGCGGGATCGCTCGCCGATTGCTCGGTCACCGTCGGAACCACCAGCCGCCGCGGCGGCTATCGAAGCACCGCGCAGCCGCTTCGTGCAGCGGCGCTGGAACTCGACGCGCTCAGCCATTCGAACAAGATCGCGATAATTTTTGGGCGCGAGGATCGCGGGCTGTCCAATCGCGAGCTCAAACTGTGTCATCGGTTGATTACAATTCCCACCGCGCCCGAATATCCATCGCTGAATCTCGCGCAGGCGCTAGTCGTCGTCGCGTACGAGTTGATGATCGCATCGAGCACAACGACCGCGTCGGACACTCTCTCCGCCGCGCGGGAATTTGTCTCCGCGTCCGAGAGCGACGCGATGCTGGCGCGAATGGCCGACGCTCTGGTCTCGATCGGTTTCCTCCCCGACCAGAATCCCGACCACATCATGTTTGCGCTGCGTGAAATCTTCGGACGCAGCGGGTTGACGCCGCGCGAAGTCGAGATTCTCAACGGGATGGCGCGGCAGATGCGATGGGTTGCCGAGGGTGGCTCTCAAACGCTCGCGGACAAGCGCCGCGCCGGCAAAAAATTGCGCTAACTCGCAGATGACATTCGTTTTTCTTTCTCCCGACTGACCGATTTGACCGATGTTTCACGTGAAACATATGCGCACGAACCCCAACAAATAAGTGGTGTTTTCGAAAATTGGCCGCACTTCAAACTGCTCGACGCGGTTTCCACCGGAACCATCGATGGGCGACAATCGCGGGCTCGCGCGAGCGACTGGCAAGCAATGGCGAAAATAATCAAGTTCGCGGAAATTCAGGAGGCGCGGCGGATAGCCCGGGCGCGCGGGCCCGAGCGCGAAAATCTCGAGCGTGCGATCCAGGTGATTCGCGAGAATCTCGCCGCCGTCGCCGCGCAGCTTGTCCATGCTCCGCGTGTCGAGCAAGCGGAGCTGATTACGCGCGTCGAAAGGCTGGTTGCGATGATTCGCTACGGAATGCGGATGCTCGGCGAGAATCCCGACCTCGATGGGCTCGCGTCGAGTCGGTTACACTAAGTAATCGCGGCCAACACTTTTCGCAAATCATGAGCGAAGAACTAACTCTTAGAATCACCAGCGTTGAGCCGGGCGACGAGATCGCGGGTGCGCGCACGGTTACGCTTGTGACGACGCGCGGTCCGATTCCCGTGGTGATGCATACCGCGCCCGAGAAAGGCCGCGCCGTGCTCTGCGTCAGCGGCGCGATGGGCGGTTTCGACGGTCCCTCGATGCTCTATCCGCGCCTCGGTCTGAAGATGCCGAAGGATAACATCACGGTCGCGCGGCTCGATTATCGCGCGCCGGGCGAATTCGGCGAATGCCTGGTGGACGCGATGGCGGCGCTGACTTTCCTCGGCGGAATCGGTCATGAGCGCGTCGCGTTGATAGGACATTCGTTCGGCGGTGCGGTCGCAATCAACGCGGGAACTCTTAGTCCGCTCGTCACCACCGTGGTCGCGCTGTCGAGCCAGCTGGCGGGCGCGCACGTTGCCGGCGAACTCGCGCCCAAGCCTCTTCTGCTGATTCATGGGGACGCGGATACGATTTTACCGCATGAAAGTTCGCAGACACTTTACGATCGCGCCGGCGAGCCCAAGACTCTCAAGATTTTACCCGGGGTCGGACACCGGCTGGCCGAAGCTGCCGATGAAGTTTTCGATCTGGTCGGCGATTGGCTATTACAAAAGATCTGACAGCTTCCGGGCGGTCGGCGCGCTAAGGTAAGAGCGGGTATTCACTCCAATGGCAAACCCAATATAGAATTGGACGAATTGAACGAGAGAATCGAATAATGGCTGGTGGACAAAGAATCGCGGTCGTTGGTGTTACCGGCGCTGTCGGCCAGACCACGCTCAAAATTCTCGAACAGCGCAAATTTCCGGTGCGCGATTTGAAGGCCTACGCCTCCGAGCGATCGGTCGGCAAGACCGTGACCTTCGCTGGCGAATCGATTCCGGTGAATCGCGCCGGTGCGGACGGATTCAAGGATATCGATATCGCGTTTTTCTCGGCCGGTTCGGACCAGTCGCGTGAGTTCGCCCCGATGGCGGTCAAGGCCGGTGCGGTCGTGATCGACAAATCCAGCGCATTTCGGATGGATCCGGACGTTCCGCTGATAGTGCCCGAGATCAACGGCGCCGCCGCGCGCGCTCATAAAGGGATCATCGCGTGCCCGAACTGCACGACGATCGTCACCGTGATGCCTCTAAAGCCGCTGCATGATCTCGGCCGTCTCCGGCGCGGGCGTCAATGGGGTTGCGGAACTGCGCGAGCAGACGATGGCGTGGTCGAGGGGCGAGGCAATCAAGCCGAAATTTTTTCCGCATCAGATTGCGTTCAACCTGCTTCCGCATATCGGCGAATTCGTCGAGGGCGGATACACCGGCGATGAAATCAAGCTGGTCAACGAGATCAGGAAGATCCTCGAGCTGCCGGAGTTGCCGATTTCGCCGACCACGGTGCGAGTGCCGGTTTTTACCGCGCATTCGATTTCGGTAAATGCCGAGACCGAAACCAGGATCACGGCGGCTGACGCGCGCGCGGCCTTCGATCGCTTCCCCGGACTCCGCCTGTTCGACGATCCCGCGCTAAATCGCTATCCGATGCCGATCATCGCTGAAGGACAGGACGACTGCTTCGTCGGGCGAATTCGCGAAGATCTCAGCTATCCGAACGCACTCAACTTCTGGGTGGTGGGCGATCAGTTGCGCAAGGGCGCGGCGCTCAACGGCGTCCAAATAGCAGAACTGCTGATCGGATAGCGCGCGC
>JBGPNU010000210.1:0-6357 GCA_041487675.1 Binatus sp. (SeqCode) | reverse complement strand
GGATGGAGTCTCCGCCGTAATCCGGACCTCGGGAAATCCGGACACTCACATCGTGCTGCGGGGAGGGCGCAAGCCGAACTACGACGCGGGCAGTATCGGCGAATGCAGCCGGATGCTCGCGGACGCGGGGTTGGAGCCACGAGTGATGGTGGATTGCTCGCACGCGCAGACCAGCAAGGATTTCACCCGGCAGCCGGCGGTGCTTCAGGCGTTGGTCGACCAGCTCTGCAGCGGCAGCAATGCGATCATGGGCGTGATGCTCGAGAGCAATATCGAAGAGGGAAATCAGCCGCTCAGCCCGGACCGTTCGAAGCTCAAGTACGGCGTCTCGGTCACCGATCCATGCATCGACTGGGCGACCACCGAGCGATGCCTCCTCGCCGCCGCTTCCGCGCTGGCCTCGGCTCCCGCAATCGCGCCGCTGACGACTGCGGCTAGCTCCTCGCGCGAGTAACGCGGCTGCACGCGTTACGAGCGCGTGACCAACGGCTTCGTGAGTTTTGCCGACGCCGTTGACAAGAGCAAGAAAGGCGGCGCCAGGCAGCCGATGCGCTGAAAGTGGCGTTCGCGCGGTAGCGGCAGTCGCGCACGACCAGATCAGTTTTTCGGGGGATCGATCAACCCCGCCATGAATTGCGGGTAGCGCCAGTCGAAGAGGTTGGTTGGATGCTGACCCGGATGCTGATCGTTCCAGTCCATCGCGGCAAACGAGCACGCGCCTCGCGCGTTTATCGCGACACTTATCGCGAGCAGGAAAAATCCGGCTGCGAGTTCCATTCTGCGGCCGCGCACATCGGTCGTGCGGCGCATCGCGTCGAGCCCCAGGATCGCGATCAGTACGAACCACGGCATCACATCGGTAAACAGTCGCGCTCCGTAGCAGAGTCCTCCCCACCAAACTTGATGAATTGACAGCACGATCGCATGCGCGCCGATATTCGCGAATCCCAGAATCGCCAGGCGCCGATGCTCGACCCGCCGCCAGTACCGCGCGAGCAGATAGATCGCGAACATCACCGTCGGCACATACACGAACAGGCCCCGCGACGGACTTGCCAGGTTGCCGAACAACGCGGGCGCTACCTCGTCGAAATTGAAACGGTTGGCGAAGTAGTACGGCGGCAGCCGGGTGCCAAACACGGCAAAGGAATAGCCGACGAATCCCGCGAGCCATGCGCCCAGGGTAGTGGCATAAACCAGAAAGTACGGGCGCAAAAAAAGGAGAACATAGATACTGACGGTGACGATCGCGATCGATCCGGTCGGCCGCGTGAAATACACCCATGCGACCAGCGTCGCGATCCAGACCGGATGCATGCGCGTGCCGCGATGCTCGCGCGAAAGGAGCGCATCGACCAGCACGCCCAGCACCAGGATCTGCCAGGTGTGCGACCACAAGCCGCGCGACGCCGTGCTCAAGATCTGCGTGCCCAGCGCGGCGCCGAGCGCAACGACCATGCTCCATCGAATCGGCAGCATCATGAACGCGGTGTGAAAAATGACACACGTGAGCGCCGCCATCAGGAGCGACGCTACTATCCGCTCGATGATGACCTCGCCACGAAAGTTGATCTCTCCAGCCGGCGTCGCGGCTGAGAGGCCGAACGCGTTTGCCACCGCGACGAACGGAATCGACAATATCGAGCCGGCCTGCGGGTAGTAGTAAGTCGTATGGCCCCGTGCGCGAATCAATTGATACACGCTGGCTTCCTTCACGCTGAGCGGGGATTCAGGGACGCGCGGTTGCGGCACGGAGTAAGTATCAAGCGCGAAAGTGTGATGGTGAAGCAGGCACTCGCTGAGCAAAATCGTGTAGCGGGAATCGGATGCCTGGATCACAGGAGCGGCAAGAAAGACGGTCAGCACGAACAGAAACAGAATTATCTGAAGCCTGAAGATGCTCCACGCATCGTCGCGTTGTAACCACTCCCCCGCCATCTATCTGCCGCTGCGGAGCCTAGCATTTCACGCCCATGCGGCAAATCTTCGCCAGTGACTCGGCGGCTCAGCGTCGGCTATATTCTGCCGCGATGGCAACTCGATCCGTGCCCCAGGCGGACACCGATCCGCCAATGTTCATGTGGTACCTGCGATCCTCGCCGCCGCCCGAGATGACGACGCCATTCCTCGGCCCGGATTCCCGCTGATGACTTCGTCGGATCGCGCGCAGCCTCGATTGCAGTCGTTCGGAGCGCTGGCGCTTTATTTCGCACTAACGATTCTTCTGCTTGACCGCGGACTGATCGGACATCCCGGCTACTACATCGGGCGCGGCACCGATCCGCCGCAAACGATGTGGTTCTTCAAGTGGTGGCTGTTTTCGATCTCGCACGGGCTCAACCCGTTCATCACTGATTGGGTTTGGGCACCCTTGGGAATCAACCTGGCATGGACGGCCTTCCTCCCGTTGCCATCGTTGATCTCGATCCCTTTACAAGTCACGGTGGGCGAACCCGGGACCTACAACATAATCGCGATGCTGATGCCGCCGCTCGCGGCGTTTTCTGCGTTTCTGCTATGCCGGCGCGTGACCGGCACGTTCTGGCCGTCAGTCCTGGGCGGATACATCTTTGGGTTCTCATCCTACATGCTCGACGAGATACTCAGGCATCTCCTGCTGATTTGCGTTTTCCCCATTCCGCTGGCGGTATTGGTGGTCCTGAGAAGGCTCGACGCTGAAATTTCCACGCGGCAATACACAATGACGCTCGCCGCACTGCTGGTCGTGCAATTTCTATGTTCGGTCGAACTATTCGCGACTATGACAATAGTTGGAGGATTCGCGCTGCTGCTCGCGATGACTCTCTTCGGCTCTGAGCTGCGCGCGCGACTCGCCAGCCTGTTCGCTCCGACAACTAGCGCCTATTTGCTCGCGACGTTCGTGCTCTCTCCCTATCTTTACTACCTTTTTGCGTTCGGATTTCCGCATTCGCCGATATGGCCGCCGAGCCGGTTTTCCGCCGACTTGGCGGGCCTCTTCGTGCCCAGGGAAACAACTGGGCTGGGCGCCGTAAAATTACTCGCCGCCATATCGCGCAATTGCGACTTCTTTCAGAACAGCGACTACCTCGGGATTGTCCTGATTGTGTTCATCGAGGCTTTTCGTCGCCGCTACTGGTCGGTACCGGTGGGAAAGTTCCTGGCGATCCTGCTCCTGGTGATCGTCATTGCCGCGATGGGCCCTATGCTTCATTTCTGCGGAAGGCCTGCGTTTCCGATGCCGTGGGCGATGGTCGAGCGGTTGCCACTGATTTCGATCGCGCTGCCGATGCGGTTCATGATGTACGCGTTTCTGGTGGTGGCAATAATGGCGGCGATGTGGTTCGCGACGGCGTACACGCGCGGAGTCTCGAAATTCGCGGCGGCGGCGCTCATCGTGGCATCAATCGCGCCGAATCCGCGTGCATCGTTCTGGGTAAGCAGGCTCGACATCCCCGCATTTTTCACCGACCGAACATACGCAAATGAACTTTCACCGCGCGAGATCATCCTGCCACTGCCGTTCTCGCAAAATGGCAACAGCATGTACTGGCAATCGCAGAGCGACATGCACTTCCGGATGGCCGGCGGATACACAGGGGAATTCTCGCCGTTCGAGTTCGATCGAATGCCGGTGGTGAATTATTTCTACGGCGGAATCGACTTGCCCGAGGCCGGCGATCAGCTGAAGGCCTATCTCGCGCGCTTCGAGGTGGATGCGGTGGTCGCCGATCGGACTGAAGAGCGTTTCCAGATTTGGGATCAAACGCTCGCATCACTCGGCATTGCTCCGATAAAAGAGCGCGGCGTCTGGATTTACAAGATTCCGCCCGGCGCCTTCGCGGCGTACGGCAGGCTTTCCGGAGCGCAGATTGAGTCGCGCGCCAATGCGCTCCGGTTCGATACGATCCTCGAGGCAGCCGGAAAGTATCTCGCCGACGGACACGATCTCTCGAAACTTTCCGCACTTGAACTCAAACGGCTCGATCTCCTGCCGCGCGATTGGCTGGTCGATGCTACGCCCCGCGCCTATTTCGACTGGCAAATCGGACCGGCGCCCGGCGGCCGAGTCGGCATCATCATCGTTGGCTCGTACGAGGGCGTGAGACCGCTGCTCGATCGCTACAGCGCAACCGCTTCGGAAATCCAATATCCCGCGCCGACACGATGGACCCGCGATTCAAATCCGCGCAGCGATGTGATTAAGCCGTTGCTGGTGATATTCGATCGTGCCGGTGTGCAGTCGGCGGCGGGCGAGCTGCGCGCCTCGCCGCCGCCAGAGCGGACGACGCCGTTCATATCAGGTGCGAGCAAATGACATCAGACTTGAGCGAATTGACGGCTGACTAATCCTGGCGTTTCTCTGCGCGCAGTTTTTCACTGATCATCAGCGCGCCGAGTGCGGCGGTCTGACGCACCGGAAATTCCGCCGGCCGGCGAAGCATCTTGTGACGCGCATCCAGCGCAGTCAGACCATTCATCACGCGCTCGCGCGTCTCGGAAAGACTGGGACGCGGCATGATGCGGGCGCCGTGCTCAACGACCGTCTCCATTAGCTGAACGGTTTTTGCGGGCGCCGGCTTGAATTCACGCGCAACGGTGGCCGCGCCCTCGTCCACGATGCCGACCAAATCCGCGTAGAACGATCCGTTCGGCGCATACGCGCGGAAGAGCTGCTTGCGGCCGGGCGTGGAAATCTTGCCGGCCGAGGTCTTCAGACGAGCGCGATTTTTGTAATCGACCAGCTTGTAGGTGAAGTCGCCCGCGGGCGCATCGTCACTGACGGCGAGCGCGGTGCCGACGCCGAACGCGTCGATGGGAGCGCCTGCGTCGACGAGGTCGGCGATCTTGTACTCGTCGAGGTTGCCGCTCGCGACGATTGCGACATCGGCGAAGCCAGCCTTGTCGAGAATCGCGCGCGACTTGCGGCTGAGCGCGTGAAGATCTCCACTGTCGAGCCGCAGCGCTTGAATTTTTGCTCCCGCTTCGCGAAGCCGCGCGGCCACCGTTACCGCATTTTCGACGCCGCGCACCGTATCGTAAGTGTCGACGAGCAGAGTGCTAAGAGTCGGAAAGCTGGTTACAAAATCGCTGAATGCGTCGCGCTCGTGCTCATGCGCCATCACGAAGCTATGGCTCATGGTGCCGAAAACGGGAATCCCGTAACGCTTTCCCGCGAGCACGTTGGCCGTGCCATGAAAGCCGGCCAGGTAGCTGGAGCGCGCCGCGATCAGGGACGCATCGGCGCCTTGCGCGCGGCGCGGGCCGAAGTCCACCAGGCGCCTGCCGCCGGCGACGGCAAAGCATCGCGCGGCCTTGGTCGCGACGATCGATGCGAAACCGAGCTGGTTGAGCACGAGCGTCTCGATCAGCTGGGCTTCGATGAGCGGGGCGCGGACTTCGAGGATCGGTTCGCCGGCGAAATAAATCGTGCCTTCGGGCAGCGCGCGGATCGAACCGGTGAAGCGGAGTTTTGAAAGATATTCGAGAAACTCTCGCTTGAAGAGTTTCAGCGATTGCAGATGCTCAATTGCCGCAGCGTCGAAGCGATATTGTTCGAGCGCCTCGGCCAAGCGCTCGACGCCGGCCGCGATCATGAAGCCGCGCTCCGGCGGCATCCGCCGCATCGCAACTTCAAACGACGCGATATCGTTGAAGCCGCAATCGAAGAACGCCGCGCTGACTGTCAATTCATACAGGTCGGTAAGGAGCGCAACTTCCCCGGGGTCGAGTCGGAGGTCGATCGTCATCGCGAAAGTGTCTCTCTGGCGGCGCGATAAATCGCGCTTAGCGCTGAGGCTCGGGCGGCGCGGGCGGTTTCGGGATCGGCGGGCTTTGGCTTGGCTCCTGCACCACGCGAGTCTCGCTGATAAATCGGTCGTGCAGGATGTCCGCCATCCGCTTCAGACGCTGGTCCACCAGGTAGTTAATCGTTCCGGGCTCGTCGATGGTTCCCGCGCGCACGCCGGTGAGAGCCTCGATTCCGCGATCGATCGTGTCGATCGGATAGATGTGGAACTGGCCGCGCTCGATTGCGCCGGTAGTCTCCGGATCGAGGGTCAGATTCGGCACGTTGGTGCGCGGCACCAGCACGCCCTGGGCGCCGGTGAGACCAATCGTCTTGCACACGCGATAGAAGCCTTCGACCTTTTGATTGACGCCGCCGATAGCCTGCACTGTTCCGTGCTGATCGACCGAGCCTGTAACCGCGAGGTCCTGGCGCAGTGGCACTCCCGACAACGCGGACATCAGCGCGTAGAGTTCAGTCGAGCTTGCGCTGTCGCCGTCGATTCCCGAGTAAGACTGCTCGAAACAGACGCTCGCGGTCATCGCGAGCGGATGGGTCTGTCCGAAGCGCGCGCGGATAAAACCGCTCAG
>JBGPNU010000209.1:0-6368 GCA_041487675.1 Binatus sp. (SeqCode) | reverse complement strand
GCGCCGACCCGCGCGGTCAGGTTGCCGGGAGTTGCCGCGAGCGCCTTTTGATAGGCGGCCTCGGCCTCGGCGGATTTCCCCGATTCCTCGAGGCTCAGTCCCTCGAAAGCGTAAATCTCGCCGAGCCACGCGGAATTGGAGGCGAGACCGATTTCCGCGCGCTTGAAGAAAGTCAGCGCTTGCGGGTAGCCCTTGCGCGCGACGTAGGCGCGCCCCAGATAGAAGTACGCGTAGGAGTTGCTCGGATCGATCGACACCGCGTGCGCCAGCTCGCGAACCGCATCGTCGATATGTCCTCGTTCGAGTTCGACCCGTTGCTTTTCCGTGATTCTGAGCGACGCGGCGCGCGCCGGAGTTGGCGCAGCGTTAATCAACGGTTCCAGCGACGAATCGCTGATTTGAGGCGTCGGCGTCAGGGAGCCGATGTCCATCGCGGGCGGAATGTCAGCGGGCGCCGCGGCCGCCGGGACCGAGACGGCCTCAAGTCCCGCCGGCGAAGCTTGTGCGGCGGGAGCGGATGGCGATGCCGGCACTCTTTCCCAGGTCGCGGAATCAGGATTCGATTCGGTTGTCGGCGATGGAGACGCAGCCGGGCTAGGCGGCGCGAGATCCGCGGCGGGAATCGACTCTTCCTCGAACGCTATTACAAGAGGACTCGGGCTGGCGGCTCTGACGGCGGGCGCTGTCAGCAACGTCAGGACTATTGCGAGAGCGATGCCGATCAAGCGTAAGGAATTAATCATTCGGATCGGCGGTCGGATTCGGAGCTTCCGGAATAGCATGATCCCGACCCGCCAGCGCCGCTGCACTTGTATGATACGGACAGTCGGCGGTTGGCGCCAACCCGGGAGGATACACGCCGATCATCGTGACCGGACAAAACGGCGTCGCCTTGAAGCCGGTAGTAGGGTCAACTTTCACTTCGACGATTCCCGGCGGCGCCGTGAAATCGAGCGGGGGACGAGCCGCGGTGGCTGCCTTCATGAATGCCGCCCACGCGGGCAGCGAAGCCTGTGCGCCGGTGAGACCGAGTTCCTCTTTTTGATCGAATCCGGTCCAGACCACGGTCAAAAGATTCGGAGTGAAGCCGGCGAACCATGCGTCCTTGGCGTCATTGGTGGTGCCGGTCTTGCCCGCGGCGGGCCGCGTGAAACCCATCGAGCGCGCGCCCGCGCCGGTGCCGTGATTGATCACGTTCTCGAGCATGAACTGCATCATGTAGGCGAGTTCCGGCGAGATGACCTGTTCTTCGGTGAGTTCGTGACCCTCGATTACCTTGTTGCTCTCATCGACGACGGCGGTGACCGCATAGGGCTGAATGCCCATTCCGTCGTTGGCGATTACGGCGTATGCGCGCGCGACCTGTATCGGAGAGACTTCGATACCGCCGAGCACGATTGACGGGTACGCGGGCAGGTCGCCGAAGCCGAGCTTCGACGCCATCGCGCGGATTCGATCTAGCCCGACGCTGTTGGCCAGCCGCGCGGTCGCGGAGTTGAGCGATTCACCGAGCGCGAATTCAAGCGTGACGTGGCCGAAGAAGCGGTCGCGGTAGTTGTTGGGAGTCCAGCTCATGTCGCCGTAATGCCAGGTGAAAGGGGCGTCTTCGATATAGGTCGTGGGCAGGAACTTCTCGCCGCCGCCTTGAAGCGTCTCGTCAAAGGCCGCGAGATAGGTGACCGGTTTGAAGACCGAGCCGGGCTGGCGTTTGGATTGGGTGACGCGATTAAACTGGCTTGCGCGATAGTCGCGTCCACCGGCCATCGCGCGAATCCTGCCGCTCTGCGGCTCGAGCGCAACCAGGCACGACTCGAGGCGTTGCGTGGCTTCGCGCCGGACCAGCTTGGGATGCTTGGATTCGAGGTCGGCGAGATTATGCGTAATCGCCTGCTCGCCGAGCTTTTCCATGTGCACGTCGAGCGAAGTGAAAATTCTAAGCCCCTCGCCGCTCAGCACTTGCGGCGGATAACGATCGGCGAGCTCTTTTTTGACGAAATCGACGAAGTAGGGCGCGTCGTTACTTTCGTTGTAAACCTCGCGCGCGTGAAGCGGCTCGGTGACCGCCGAATCGTAGGCGGCCTTGCTGATGTACCCGTCCTGGAGCATCGCGGCGAGGACTTCGTCGCGCCGCTGGCGACTGGCGTCGGGATGGCGCAGCGGGTTCAGCCGGTTGGGCGAACTGATCATGCCCGCAATCGCCGCCATCTCGCCAATAGTCAGATCGCGCGGCTCCTTCGAGAAGTAGTACTCAGACGCCTCCCAGACGCCGTATATGCCTTCCTGCCCGCGCTGCCCCAAGTAGATATCGTTAATATAGTTTTCCAGGATTTCATCCTTGGAGTAGCGGCGCTCGGCGATATACGCCATCAGCGCTTCCTTGACCTTGCGCTTGTAACTGCGTTCGCGGGTCAGAAAAAAGTTTTTCATGAGTTGCTGGGTGAGCGTCGAGCCTCCCTGGCGCACGTGGCCCGACGTGAAATCGACATAACCGGCCTTGAAGGTGCGGATCAGGTCGATTCCATGATGCTCGTAAAAACGGTGATCCTCGGCGGCCAGGATTGCGTTGACCATCGTGGGCGGTATCTGGCCGAGACGCACCAGCCGGCGCTGCTCCCATTCGCCCTCGAAGATGCCGCTGATGAGTTCGGGCTCCAACTCAATCGAGTATATCGGCTGATGGGTTCCACTATCCTGCATCGACACGATCGAGTCGTCCTTGAGCGTAAGGTCAACGACCTGGCCGCCGAAGTAGCGATACGGGTACGCGAAACTGTGCAGGAAGACGTCGAGCTTGCCGCGTTTTTTGTCGAAGCTATATTCGCCGCGGGTGCTGACTTTGCCGGGATCGACCGGATGGTAGTTCAATCGCGCGAGCCGCTCGAAGAATCCGAGATCGTTCAGATCCTGGCCGGGGTAGATAAGCAACGAGTCGGAGTAGATGCGCGACGGAATGTTCCATCGCTTGCCCGAGAACCGCGCGACGACTTCGTTTTCGAGCTGATTGTAATAGCTGAAGAACAGCCAGAGCGTAGGCGGCGCCGCGAACAAAACGAGCGCACCCACGCCGATGAGCGCGATCTTCAGAATTCGTTTGAAGGACATCGGGGATTAATCGCGAATACCGCTAGGATTGCGATCGGGAGTATATACTTTACGCAATTAGCGGATCAGCCGGGATTAAGCGGGATGGCATGAGATAAGCGCGGGCTACTTGACCCCTTTCGACTTCGGCCAGCCGCCGCCCCGGGCGCTTTCTCAGTTTCGTGCGCTCTTTCGGCATTTGTAGTATACCTGCCCGGAATGGTGGGCAGCGGCGTCTTCAACGATGCGTTCTTAGCCACTCTACAAGGCTTGGTTGGCGTCCACCATTCGATCTATCCGGGCATCCCGCCGCAGGGCATCTACTTCGAGTCTCTGGTCGAAACCGCCCTGCGGAATGTGAAAAAGCCGTTCTCCGTGATTCAAACGGCCCGCAACCAGCCGACGCATGATCTGCTGGTCGAGGATGTAAGACTCTCGATTAAGAGCGAGACCGGCAAAAGCACTAGGCTCAATCTCATCACGATTACCAAGCTCTGTACCACCGAAAAGGAGCCGTGGTCGGCTGATGTTCTGCTCGGCAGGGTATTGGAGCACCTGACGCGATACGATTTGATTCTGATGCTTCGAGCCATCTGGAAGCGCCCGATCCTGCATTACCAATTGCTCGAAGTCCCAGTCAGTACACTTCAACTGATGAAGGCCGCTAGCTTCATCAAGGTTGAGCGGCGCAAAGGTCGGCAGAGCTTGGGAGCCGACGTTTACGACGGCGACGATATTGCCTTTCACGTCCATTTTGACGGCTCAGATGGCAAGTGCTCGATCCGGGGCCTTGATATCAAGCGTTGCGCCCTGCTCCTCGAATGGGATCGTGAGATGCCAGCTTGACCAGTTACTCGCATTTCGCTGACTTTCGGAAAACCAGCCAGTAACAGTGCTGTCGCCGCGTGTGGTGCGCGACTTTCCATTTCGGGTCTATGATCGGACCCTTCCTGATTTTCACGATGCAATCGCACGCCCGGAAACCGACCGTCTGCGCCGCTTGAATCAACTCGACGTGCGCCCACTGATAGCGGTGATGGTGTATGTAATCCGTAATCTTACAGAGCAGGAGGCCTTCGCTTTTCAGGACGCGCCACGCCTCGCGCATGAAGGGCGGGAACGTGTGCGAGAAGTTGTAACCCTGCTCCTTCGGAACGTGCAGCCCGAGGCCGAAGCGCGTGTTGAAATCCTTGGACTTATCCTTTCCCTGATTCGGGATATGTGGCGGGTCGTACACGACCACATCGAAGGAATCGGGCCGGAAAGGCATCAGGGCATTGTCTGCGGCAACGTCCGGTTTGTGCTTCGCCTCTATGTCGAGGGCGAGGACCGGACGCTTGCTATCGCGCCAGAATCGACGGCCATTGGCGGTCGTATCAAGAATCCGCTTAGGCCGCTTTCTCGGATAAAAGTTGAGCAGATTTTCCAGAAGTTCCGCATCGTCGCCATGCCAGACGGATGCGAGCGGTTCATATTTCGGCTCGCTCCCGAAAAGCAGCAGATCGTCTGGGCGTTTGCGCTGATTGGTTGCTTTCAAAATAAACGACGCCGGCGGTTCGATCTTGGCGCTCAAGCCGCGGGCTTCAGCGCCACGTAAATCGTGTTGTCGCCGCGCTTTACGAGCAGCAAAACTATTTTCCCCTTGGTGCCGGTTTTGAGCGCGCTCTGATACGAATCGACGTTCTTCACGGTCTCGCGATTCACTTCCAGAATCACGTCGCGCGGGCGCAGTCCCGCCTCATCGGCGCGGCTGCCCGGCTGAACCGATGAAATTACGACGCCGCCCGGCACCTCGATTCCGAGTTCCTTGGCGAGCTCGGGACTGAGATCCTTCACCCGCAGTCCGAACGGCGAAGGGGCGCCCACCTCCGGCTTTTCCGGATTTGCCGCCGCGGCCAGTTCAGTCTCATGCGATTCGGTGATCGTGACCGGCAGCTCGATTGCCTGCTTGTCGCGAATCACTTTGAGAGTTCCCTTGTGGCCGAGTTCGGTCCGCCCGACCATCAGGGGCAGTTCGCGCGAATCGCCTATCTGCTGATTGTCGAAGGAGACGATCACGTCGCCGCGCTTGACGCCGGCGGCCTTGGCCGGACCGTCGTCGAGCACTTTGGCGACCAGCGCACCGCGGGAATCGGCCAGCCCCAGCGACTCGGCGAGTTCCGGGGTCATCTTCTGAATGTAAACGCCGAGCCATCCGCGGATCACTTTGCCCGCGCTCTTCAGCTGCGGCAGTTCCTCTTTGACGAGATCTATCGGCACCGCGAAACCGATCCCCATGCTCGAGCCGGTATGCGTGTAGATTGCGCAGTTGACCCCGACCACGTCGCCGCGCAGATCGATCAGCGGTCCTCCGGAGTTGCCGGGGTTTATCGAGGCGTCGGTCTGGATGAAATTTTCGTAGTTGCCCGGGATGAAGCGTCCCTTGGCGCTGACTATTCCGGCGGTCACCGAATGATCGAAGCCGAACGGGTTGCCGATAGCCATCACCCATTCGCCGACTTTCAAATCGTCCGAGTTGCCGAGCGGCGCCACCGCGAGATCGTGCTTCGCGTCGATCTTAAGCAGCGCGATGTCGCTCTTGTCGTCATGTCCGACAATTTTCGCCACGTAGTTGCGGCCGTCCTGGGTGGTGACCGTGACCCTGCCCGGATTCTCGACGACGTGCTCGTTGGTCAGGATGTAGCCGTCCTTGGTGATGATAAAGCCGGAGCCGAGCGCCTTGGAAGGCGGCGGGCCGCCGAATTCCTCGAACGGACTCCGCGAACGGGGCAAACGCTCGCGACCTCGCGGCGGCCCTATTCCTTCGGGCGGCGGCGCGGCGCTTTCGCCCGCTTCGTCGGGCTCGATGGTCGAGATGTTCACGACCGCGGGACTAAGCTTGGCCGCGAGTTCGACGAAGTCCGGCATCGTATTCGCCTTCGCGATATGGCCCGGGTCGGAAAGCTCGCTCCAGAACCGTGCCGATGACACACTTTGCGCGGTGACGGTATCCGCGCCCGAGGCTCCGATTGTGAAGATTCCGGCGAGGCTCGCGGTTAGAGCAGCGACGCAGAGAAAGGCGATGGGTCGAAAAAACTTATACGGCATGCGTGGTTAGACGAAGACCGCCGCTTTAGCGGCCAGGCTGTCTCGCCAATTCAACGTACTTCATTTCCAGAGTAGAAAGAATCTCTTGAACAAGGGTCTGTTCGTGTTGATCGAGATTTCCGCGCGTCTTGTCGCGTAACATTATAATGATGTCGATCATCTGCTGCGCCATCACCAGGTCGTGCGTCACTTTGCCGGTC
>JBGPNU010000208.1:0-6443 GCA_041487675.1 Binatus sp. (SeqCode) | reverse complement strand
TCCGGCGTTTCCGTTTTTACTCGTGATGATGGCGGTCGGGATGCCGCGGCGGACCGATCAGCTCACTAAAATTCTGATCTGCGTTTCGATTTTCCTGGTTGCCTTCGGCGTCTGGCAGATTCATGTCTGGGGCCTCAATGGTCCGTAGGTTGGTCCCGAGCCGGCCAGACGCGGCAAGAAACTCGGCGCCGATCGACTCCATGCGGATCGGGTGCAGCCAATCGTGATATTGGGCGATTTGCCTGCCAAACCGGAAATCCCGGCAGAATCGCAAATCGCTGTCCTCGCGGAGCCGGCGATCCTCACAATCGGATCGCTCTGTTTTGGATTCCTGTTCAGCTACCCGCTGCTCTCTCATCTCGGAGAAAAGACCCAGGTTCTGGATTGGACGCGGGGGCTTGAATGGGCGTGGGCGGACTGGATCACGATTGTAAAGTTCCATCAGTTTCCGCTGTGGAATCCCTATAAGTGCGGCGGGTTGGAATCGCTGGGCAATCCACAATCGCACCTGCTGACGCCGTTTTTTCTGCTCCATTGGATCTTCGGACCCGTCGCAGGACTCCAACTGGAGATCCCACTTCATCTTGCGGTCGCGTTCGCCGGCGCGTACGTCCTGGCCAGAATGGTGGGATGTTCGGCGGCTGCCTCGGTCGCATCGGGCCTGACCTTCGCGGGAAGCTCCTGGCTCCCGCTCCACGCGGCCGCCGGTCATGACGTATTCTATTCCGGCGCGTACATCCCATGGGCCTGCGCGATGACGTGGGCCAGCGTCCAGCAGCGGCGTATCACCTATGCCGGCCTCGCGGGATTTTTTCTCGCGCTCACGTTCTTCGAAGGTGGCGCATACTGCGTGATCCAAAGCGTGATCCTGATCGGTTTGATATGCACGCTTGGCGTATTGACGCGGCGCTCGGCATGGCCAATCGCGTCGTTGGTGCTCACTGGTCTTTTCGGACTCGGGTTCGTTGCGATCAAACTCTTTCCAGCGATCCATGAGATGGGGTTACATCCCCGCGGCGGTTACGTCGATTGGATCGGACCCTATAACACCCTGCTCAGCATTTTTTCGCGCAAACAAAATTTTGAGGGTGCATTCGGAGGCGGGGGGTTCTGGGAGCACGGCGCATACATCAGTCCAGCACTGGCCGTACTTGCTCTAATCGGAGCATTGGTGCGGTGGCGCGAAGCGTGGATCTGGTCTGTCGGCGCCGCGACCTTTTACATCCTCGCGATGGGCAGTACTTCTGAATATTCCCCCTATGTACTTCTCCATAGCGTTCCCTTCATTGCCTCGACTTACGCGCCGTCGCGAAACCTGCTTTCGTTCGTACTCTGCGTTGCGGTGTTAGCTGGATTGGGCGCCGATCTGCTTTTGTACGGCTTGCGCTACGGCCTGCCTGGAAAAATTCGAACGAAGGTCCGCTGGGCCACCCTAGCTTTCATCGCCGTCGGTTTCGCAGATCTGCTGATGGTCTCTCCGCGCTCGCTCAATCAAGCGTTCGACGGAAATGTCGCCGTGCCAACGATGCCGTATTCACCGCAATTTCGTCAGTATCGCGATCCGAATTCCTCGACCGACATGCTGCAGTTAAACCTGTCTAATATCGGCGCGGTCAATTGCTGGGAGACCAACTTCATCGATTATTCGAAAAATAATGTGTTCGGTTTCAATCAGCCTGGCTATCGGGGCGAGCAATACATACTTGGATCGGGCGCGGTCGAACTGAGCAAATGGACGCCTAATGCGCTCAGCTACGATATTGATTCTGGCGGACCGAGCACCCTTGTGATCAACCAAGTTTACGACGACGGCTGGAAACTGACCGAGGGAACCGGGACGCTGGTCGATCACGACGGTCTGCTCGGGATCCTTATCGCTAGCGGCCATCAGCAGATACGCGTTGCTTACCGAGGAGTGAACTTCAGGCTCGGAATGGCCATCTCGATTCTCACTACGATCGTGCTTTTCCTCATCTGGTGGTGGGAGAGAAAAGCGGTCCTCGTCACATAGGAATATGCCGTTTTGCTTCCGACGCGTAATTTTAGCACCTGACTAGCCAAAAGCTTCTTACGCTGGCAGACTCAATCCGGCAAGCTAGAGATCGCCGAGTCAGGTGGGGATGGCGCCGACTTCGCGATAGTTGAGTTTCCGATGCATGGGATAACCGACCCCGCGAGTATCGCGACCTGGCTCGCGACGTGGGGTTATCTCGGGATCTTTATTTCCGTCTTCATCGGCAACCTGGGGATTCCGGTGCCGGAAGAAACGGTGATGCTCGCCGCCGGCTTCCTCGCCGGCCGCTCCATCCTGGATTTGCGGTTCGTCTATATCGTCGTGATTCTGAGCGCAGTCACCGGCGACTGCTGCGGTTACGTCATCGGCCGCACCGGCGGTCAGCGGATCCTGGTTCGGCTGGCCCACAACTTCGATTTCATGCGCACGCGTTACGACCGCCTGCAGGTTTTCTTTCAGACTCACGGCAGCAAGGCGGTGTTCATGGCGCGCTTTATCACGGGCGCGCGCTTCATGGCGGGTCCGATGGCGGGTGCGTGCGGGATGCCGTTCTTTCAGTTCCTGGGATGGAACGTGCTCGGCGCGATCGTATGGTGCTCGCTGGTCGTGACGGTCGGCTATCTTGTCGGGGACGAGTTGTACCGGGCCGCCTCGGTGGCGCATCAGGCGTCACGATGGATCGGCGCGGCCGGCTTCCTGTTCGCAGTCGTCGTTTTCGTTTTCTGGTGGAGAGACCGACATCCTGTCGTATCGCGCCCGGAACCATAAACGGCGTATCGGAGGCGTCGCGATTGCCGCACTCGCGCTCGCGCTTTCAGGATGCCGCCCGAGCACGCGAATCGATCTGCATTATCTACCCGGCTTTGTGCCCGGTTCGCAGAACATTTTTCGTCCGGTCAAAATTGCCGTGCCGCCCACCACGAGTTCGATTGGCTCGGGCAATACCGAAGTGGGCATGATCTACGAGTCCGACGGCAGCGCGCAGACCGCGCTGATGGTCTCCGATCCCGCGCGCGTGTTCACCGATGCGCTGATCAAGGGACTCGCAGGCGCGGGTCTGAGCCCGATCCCTCTCGACTCCAATCCGGGCGACGGAAAACCGCCCGAGGGTTCGGATTTCATCCTGACCTCTGACCTGGAGCAACTCGAGGTGAACAAGCGATTCGGCGCCAACCAGACGGTTCATGGCCAGTACTTCTCGATGCGGGCCGTGGTGCGGGCCAAGTTTAAACTCAGCGATCGCGAGGGCGCCGTGCTGTACTCGGGCGATATCGCGGGAATCGAAAGTGAACCGCCAAATCCGGTCGGCGGCGAGATCTTTTTGCCGCTCGAGACTATACCGGCGGAGTCGTTGTCGGTTGCGCTGTCGCGCGCGATCGGCTCGCTGATGCTCCAGCCGCAATTCCGGATTGCGCTGCCGTTGCAGTCGGCCGAAGCGGTGTCCCCGCCGACGCCCGTATCTCCAGGGGCAGCCTCGACGCCGACTGCGACTCCCGCAACGTCGCGGTAGATTGCGAGCGAAGATCTCGGCTTAACTATTTTCCTTTGCGCGCCTCTTCCTGGCGGCGCAGGTCAACGCGCCGAATCTTGCCGCTGACCGTCTTGGGCAACTCGTCGATGAATTCAATCTCGCGCGGATATTTGTAGGGCGCCGTGATTCGCTTGCAATGCTCCTGCAGCTCGGTCGCGAGGAGCGCGCTGCGCTCTTCACCCGGCCTTAGCTTCACGAAGGCTTTCACGATCGAACCGCGATCGGGGTCGGGACTCGCAACCACCGCCGATTCCATGACCGCGGGATGTTCGAGCAGGGCGCTCTCCACTTCGAACGGGCCGATTCGATAGCCACCCGAAATGATAACGTCGTCCGCGCGTCCGACGAAACATAGATAGCCGTCGGCGTCGCGCGTCGCCTGGTCGCCGGTCAGGTACCAATCGCCGCGGAACACGCTCGCGGTCTCTTCGGGATTTTTCCAATATTCGAGGAACAGCGCCGGCGGCCGCTCGGGCTTCACGCGGATCGCGAGTTCCCCGATTTCATCGACTTTCGTTTCGGTCATCGCGCCGTCAATCACGCGAACGTCGTGACCGGGAAAGGGCAATCCCATCGAGCCGGGTTTGACCGGCATCCCGGGCATATTCGCCGCGAGGATGATCGACTCCGTCTGCCCATATCCGTCGTGGATCGTATGGCCCAGCTTGTCGCGCCATACTTCGATCACTTCGGGATTCAGCGGCTCGCCTGCGCCGGTGCAATGCCGCAGTTTGGGGAATTGGTACTTCGCCAGGTCTTCCTTGATCAGCATCCGATACTCAGTCGGCGGCGCGCAGAAGGTACCAACTCCGTAGCGGCCGAGTAGCTCCAGTTCTTTCTGCGCGTCGAATCGCCCGTTGTACATGAATGTCGTCACGCCATTCATCCAGGGGCCGAATATCACGCCGTACGCGGCCTTCGCCCATCCGGTGTCGGAGGTCGTCCAATGGACCTCGCCGGGCTTTACGTCCAGCCAGTTGAGTCCGGTAAATCGATGGCAGTAGCTATAGCCATGACTATGCAGAACGGCTTTTGGCTCCCCGGTGGTGCCGGAGGTGTAGTAGCAAATCGCCGGCTCCGACGACTTGGTATCGGCGGGCTTGAAAGTCGTATTCGCCTGACGCATCCACTCCGGCAAACTTGTCCATCCGGTGCGAGCGGCGCCCGCTATCAGGAAGTGCTGAATCGAAGGACACTGCTTGCGCAGTTCGGCGATCATCGCGGCATTCTCGACGGTGGCGATTATCGCGCGCGCGCCGGAATGGTTCGCGCGAAACACGAGGTCCTTCTCCCGCAGCATCGAGGTGCACGGGATCACGAGCGCGCCGATTCGGAGCGCGCCGATATAGGCCGCCTGCCACAGCGTGATTCGCGGCAGCACGAGCAGAATCGGATCGCCGCGCTTGATTCCGAGGCCAGCCAAAACGTTTGCGATACGACACGACTGCAGAGCTACGTCCGCAAAGGTCAGCCGGGCGCGTCTGCCCTCGGAGTCTTCCCAAAGGATCGCGACGCGACGAGGATCTTCCGCGAACTTGTCTATGGTCGCGCCGAAGTTGAAGAACTCCGGCATCTCCCACCTGAAGTTCTTACAGGCAAGACGGTATTTTTCGATTGCGTCGTCGTCAGCCATTTGAATAGTCAGTCGCCGTTAGTGAATTGTCATGGACGCGAATTTCCGCGCGCCCCGCGCTCGGGTGGCGCCTGCGAGCGTTTCGCCGCCGCCTTTATATACTTCACGGTTACCGGCGATAAATCGTCGCGGTCCACGCGCACGTCGATTATCGCGAACGACCGGCACTCGTGCGCGGCGTGGAGCGCATCTTTTAGCTGTTCGGCGGTGGCCGCCTCGAATCCGGCGCCGCCCCAATCGCGCGCGAGCTGCGCGTAGGGCCACGGCGGGATCTCGAGCAATTCGCGCCGCTCCGCGATGGGCCTGAAGATGCCCCATCCGCCGTTATTGATCACCAGCACGATCGGATTTGCGCCCTTGGCCGGCGCGTGGGAAATTTCCGGCCCGGTCATCTGAAAGCCGCCATCGCCGCACAGCACCAGCGGCCGGAGCCGGCTCCCGATCTGCGCGCCAAGCGCGGCCGGCACCGCAAATCCCATCGAGGCGTAGAATCCTTGCGCCAGATATCCGCCGTCGTGCGGCACTCGAATGTCGAGACCGCCGAACAGCATGTCGCCCGATTCCGCCACCACCAGGTATTCGCGCTTGTCGGCGAGGAACTCATTGACTACCGCGAGGATTTGGCTGACCTTGACCGGCTTGCCGTCGCGCGCGGCGATCTCGCGAAGATTGTCGGCGTAGTGAACCTTCTCGTGATGGAACTTAAGCTTCTCGCGCAGTAGTGCGCGGACGAAATCGCGCACGCCGACATCGGTGTAGGTGTGATACTTGACCTCGACCTTGCGATCGACCGACCACACCGTCCTGCCCTGGATCACGTGCGGCGGCCGGTTGCCGAAGTTCATGTCGGTTTTCAGGCATCCGAGGTTGAGCACGAAGTCCGCCTCGTCCATCCGCGCGACGATCGAGGGCGGACTTATCGGGCCGATGTGCACGCCCATGTAAAGCGGATGGTCCATCGGGAACGCGCCCTTGCCGAGCACCGTGGTGAACACCGGCGCGCCCATATGTTCCGCGAGGTCAACCAGTTCCTTCGACGCTTTGAAGCGATGGATCTCGATGCCCGCGATCAGCACCGGCTTGCGGCTCCCGTTGAACATCGCGGCGGTCTCGTGCGCCGCTTCCTCGACTTTGCGGGTGTCGGATTCCTCGAAGTGCAGGCGCCCGTCCCATTCGATTAACTCATCGGGAACTTCGATCTTGCGATCGACCATGTCGCGATGAATCTCGAGGTAGCCGGGCCGCTGCTCGGCCCAGATGGCGCG
>JBGPNU010000207.1:0-6477 GCA_041487675.1 Binatus sp. (SeqCode) | reverse complement strand
ACTTCGTGGAGGTGATCGGAGGCGCGATTTCCGGCCGGGAGAACTGGTATGCGCGCGCGCAGGCCCGCATGGGCTGGGCCCTCAATATTGCGATCCCGGGAACGCCGATGCTGTTCATGGGTACGGAATGCCATCACTACGGGTATTGGAATCCGGCAAACGATCCGTTTGGCGATCACCGGTTCGATTGGGGGATTGCCGGCGATCCGATTGGTTGGGAAATGCGAAACCTGGTCGCCGATGCCAACAGTACGAGGTGGAATAATCCCGCCCTTCGGAGCGACCATGGCCCTCAGGTGCCGCATTACGATTCGCAGAATAATGTAATGGGGTTTCTACGTTGGAGCGATGCGGGCAACGTGCTGCTGACGGTCGTCAATTTGAGCGACAACCAATGGGACCAGCCAAGCTACGGAGTGAATATCGGGGGGACCGGCGATCGTTGGGAGGAGATCTTCAACTCGCAGTCTCCGCAATATGGGGGCTGGAACGATTCCGGGAACTATCTGGCGGATTTGACGGTGCAGGGCGACGGGCGTTTTTACGTACGGCTACCGAAATGGTCGGTGCTAATTTTCCGAAAGCGATGACACCGGGAAGAAGGTTTTGACCGGCGAGACCTGCGACTCTGCTGAGGGCAGGCACCAGCGCTACAGGCCGCGGAGGAGCTTGTAGAGTTCGTTCGCGGCGTCGAAGTCGGCTTCGAGTTCGCGGGAGGCGAGGCGCTCGCGGAGATCGTCGAGGCGCCGGGCGAAAAGATCCAGCGCGGCGGAGAGAACCTCGCGGTTGGTGAGGACGATGTCGCGCCAAGTGGAATAAGGACTGCCCGCGAGGCGCAGCGAATCACGCAGGCCGGGACCCGCGACGGTGATGGGAAGGCCGTTTTCGTCGAGGCGGTCGTAGAGGAAAGAGGCCAGCGCGACGGCGACGAGCTGCGGAAGATGCGAGGCCAGGCCGACGGCGTAGTCATGCTGCGGCGCGCCAAGCCAGAGCGGGCGCGCGCCGATTTTTTCGAGCAACTTGAGGAACGCGGCGACGCGAGGATCGCGTGGCGCGGTGGATTCACCGATCAGAGCGTACGGCGCGTCGCGAAACAAATCGGCATCAGCGTGCGCAATGCCGGCGACTTCCCTGCCCGCCATGGGGTGTCCGGCGAGAAACAGCAGCGAAGGCTGTTCCGAGAAGAGTTCCTCGGCGGCCTGCACGATCCGCAGCTTGGTGCTGCAGGCGTCGGTGATGAGCGCGCGGCGCGGCGCAGCCCGCGCAATCTCCGGAAGAAGATCGAGCGTGACGCCGATGGGAAGAGCGATGAAGATCAGGTCGGCGGTGCGAAGTACGGGGGCGAGATCGCCCGTAAAGACTTCGTCGAAGGCGCCGCTGGATTGCGCAGCGCGGGCCACGTCCGGGCGGTCCCAGCCGGAAATGTGCATGTCGGAAGTGTATTTGCGCAAAGCCTTCGCGAAAGAGCCGCCGATTAGGCCGGTGCCGAGAATAGTGACGCGCGAGATGAGATGAGCGGTCATGTGGCAGGATGCGGCATGAGTTAAGCGATGCGGCGGCCGATCGCGGGCGCGATGATGCGGAGCTCGCTCATGAGCTGCGCGAATTGACTGGGATCGAGCGATTGAGCGCCGTCGGAAAGCGCGTGGTCGGGGTCGTTGTGAACCTCGATGAGCAAGCCATCGGCGCCAGCCGCGACCGCGGCGCGGGCCATGGGCGGCACTTTGTCGCGGCGCCCTGTGCCATGCGAGGGATCGCCGAACATCGGCAGGTGCGAGAGTTTCTTGACCACGGGGATGGCGGCGATATCGAAAGTGTTGCGCGTGTAAGTTTCAAAAGTGCGGATGCCGCGCTCGCAGAGGATGACGTTGAAGTTGCCGCCGGCGAGGATGTATTCGGCGCTGAGGAGAAGTTCTTCCATGGTGGCGGACATGCCGCGCTTGAGGAGCACCGGCTTGCGAACCTCGCCGAGAGCGCGGAGCAAATAGTAGTTCTGCATGTTGCGCGCGCCGACCTGAAAAATATCAACGTAGCCGAGCATCATCTGAATCTGCGAGGGGTCCATCACTTCGCTGACGGTGAAGAGCTGATATTTCTCGGCGGCTTCTTTCATGAGTTCCAGGCCTTTTTCGCCGAGGCCCTGGAAGGCGTAAGGTGAGGTGCGCGGCTTGAACGCGCCGCCACGCAGAATTTTTGCGCCGGACTTGGCTACGCTTTCGGCGACCGCGTGAATTTGCTCGCGCGATTCCACGGAACAAGGGCCGGCCGCGACCACGACTTCATTGCCGCCAATGCGCACACCACGGCCAAGATCGATAATCGTGCCTTCGGGCCTGAACTCGCGGCTGGCGAGTTTGAACGGCTGGGTGATGCGCATGACTTCGCGCACGCCGTCGAGGAGCTCGAAGTCGCGATGATCGAAGTCGCGGTGCACGCCGACGGCCCCGAGAACGGTGTGGGACTCGCCGGTCGAGCGATGCACGTTGAAGCCGCTGGCGATCAGGCGGTCAATGACTTGCTGGATTTGGGCGTCTGTGGCGCCCTCTTGCATCACGATAACCATGGACGTTTGCTACTTCCCTTCTGTGTCTCCGCGGAACGCAGAGAAAAATCACGCCTACAAGGACTAGAGTTCGCGATGCTTGAGGCGCGGCCGTGCTGCTCCCCTGCTAATTCCGCCAGCCTCGCGGCTAGAGCTTCGGATCTTTCGGCGAGCCATCGCCGGAATGCATGGCTTCGCGCTCGGCAGAGCGCGCTTCGTCGATGATGCGCTCGAATAGGCGGCGGACCGCGGCGTCCGACAGCGGGCCGGGGTTCGCGCGCTCGGCGTTTTCCAGGACTTCGCGCTCGCGATCGGGCTGATAGAGCGGAAGATTCTCCGCTTGCTTGATCTTGCCGATCTCCAGGGCGCAGCGCGAGCGCTCATTGAGAAGCTCGACGAGCTTGTGGTCGATTTCATCGATGCGGCGCCGCCAATCACTGAGGGTCATGTGGCCACCTCGCGGCGGGAGAGACCCCGGCGCGCGGCTTCTTTCAGCGAGCGAACACGCGCAGCCAGAGCGGCGGCTGCCGCGTTGATCGATGGCGCGGACGTGGCGTTGGACGATGTAGCGTTTTCGATTTCCGAGACCAGCGCGGAGCCGACTACCGCCGCGTCCGCGAGGCCGCCGAGAACGGAGACGTGGCCGGGGAGCGAGATGCCGAATCCGACCGCGATGGGAAGTTGGGTTACGGCGCGTGCTCGGCGCACCAGCGACGGAAGATCGTCGGGGAGGGCCTCCTTGGCGCCGGTGACGCCGGTGCGCGAGATGAGGTAGAGAAAGCCGGAAGAACAGGCCGCAATTTTGGCCAAGCGCTCGTCGGTCGAGGTGGGCGCGCCGAGAAAGATGGTGTCGAGATGGTGCGCGGCGAGAATACGGCGATAGTCTTCGGATTCTTCAGGCGTGAGATCGGTGATGAGCACGCCGTCGGCGCCGGCGGAAGAGGCTGCGGCAGCGAATTTCTCGAGACCCATTTGCAAGACTGGATTGTAGTAGCTGAAGAGCACCAACGGGACTTGCGAAACTTGCCGTACGCGCCGCACCAGGTCGAGAACGCCCGCGAGCGTGGTGCCGGACTTGAGCGCGCGCTCGGAAGCACGCTGGATCGTTGGCCCATCGGCAAGCGGATCGCTGAAGGGCACGCCCAGTTCGATGACATCGGCGCCCGCTTCGGCCAGTGCGAGAACGAAGCGGTGCGTGGCGTCCAACGAAGGGTCGCCCGCGGTGATGAACGCGACGATACCGAGTTCGCCGGAAGCGCGCAGTTCGGCGAAGCGTTTGGAAATGCGGGTCGGGTTAGGGTTCGCCGCGGTCATTGTTCTTGGAGAAAGAATAGAGATTAGAGCAGGCGCGAGTAGGTGTCCATGTCCTTGTCGCCGCGGCCGGAGAGATTGAGGATGACCAGGTCTTCCTTGCTGAATTGTGGCAGGCGCTCGATCAATCCGGCGATCGCGTGCGCGGATTCGAGCGCCGGGATGATGCCCTCCTGACGAGCGAGGAGGCGCGCGGCATCGAGCGCGGCGGTGTCGGAGACGGCCGCGTATTGGGCGCGGCGTTGGTCGGCGAGCCAGGCGTGCTCGGGACCAATCGCGGGATAGTCGAGCCCGGCGGAGATGGAGTGCGTCGCGGCGATCTGGCCGTCGGCATCCTGCAATACGTACGTGTATGTGCCCTGAAGAACGCCGGGGCGCGCTCCCGCGTAACCTTGCGCGGCGGCTAGACGCGCGGCGTGTTCGCCGAGTTGCCCGCCGCGGCCGCCCGCTTCGATGCCCACCATTTTCACCGACGCGTCGCGAAGAAATGCGTAGAAGAGGCCGATGGCGTTCGAGCCGCCGCCGACGCAGGCGTAGAGATGCGTGGGCAGGCGATGCTCGGCGGCGAGGATCTGCTCGCGGGCCTCGCGGCCGATGACCGACTGAAAATCACGAACCATCGTGGGATAAGGATGCGCGCCAAGAACGGAGCCGAGAAGATAGTGCGTGGTGCGGACGTTGGTCACCCAATCGCGCATCGCTTCGTTGATGGCGTCTTTCAGGGTGCGGCTGCCGGCATCCACTCCGACGACCTGCGCGCCCAGCATGCGCATACGCGCCACGTTAAGGGCCTGACGCGCCATGTCTTCCGTGCCCATGTACACGACGCATTCCAGGCCGAGATGCGCGGCGATGGTGGCGGAGGCGACGCCATGCTGGCCTGCGCCGGTCTCCGCGACGATGCGCGGCTTGCCCATTTTCACGGCGAGCAGCCCTTGGCCCACGGCATTGTTGATCTTGTGCGCGCCCGTATGATTCAGATCCTCGCGCTTGAGATAAATGAGCGGGCCGCCGAGATGTGCTGTGAGGCGCGATGCAAATTGCAGCGGCGTGGGACGGCCGACAAAATTCTTCAGAAGGTCTTGGAACCGAGATTGAAACTCCGCATCGGTTTTCGCGAGCTCATAGACCCGCTCCAACTCGAAGAGCGGCACCATCAGCGTCTCCGGGACGTAGCGGCCGCCGTAAGGGCCGAAGCGTCCTGGCGCTGTCGTGGGCGATTGCAGAATGGAGCTCATGCTGGTTCCGATTCCTCCGCTGGCGCTTCCAGTTGGCTTTCCGCGCGGCGCACTTCCTGAATGAACTCCAGAAGCTTCGCGGGGTCCTTCTTACCCGGCCTTGATTCTACCCCGCTGGCGACATCGACGGCATAGGGTCGCACGAGACGGATCGCAGCGTTGACGTTTTCGGGCGTAAGACCGCCAGCCAAAATGATACGGTGAGAAGCCGCCGCACGCCGGGCCAAGGCCCAATCCGTGGCCTGCCCAGTACCACCATATTGGCCTGCACGCACGGCGTCGAATAGAAATGCGAAGACGTCGGGGTACGCGTCGAACGTCGAGAAGGAGAATCCCGCGTCGACGCGAAAGGCCTTAATGACCGGCACCGTGCGAGCGACTTGAGAAACGATGCCCGGGCCCTCATCGCCGTGAAGCTGCGCGGCGTTGAAACGCACGAAAGATCGCAGCGAAGTGATTTCCTCTGGGCTGGAGTTCACGAAGACTCCGACGGCTTCCACGCCGCTGGGAAGTTTGGCGCGTATTTGCGCGGCATCGGCGGTGGACACGCGGCGGATACTCTTCTCGTAGAAGTTGAGGCCCAGCAAATTCGCACCAGCGTCGCAGGCCGCCCGGGCATCCGGCCAATTGGTGATCCCGCAAATTTTAACGCGGATCATGGCGGCCTACTTGCGCCGCGGTGTGCCGCCGAGCAAATCGGCGAGAGCGGCGGCAGGGTCGGGAGCCAGCATCAAGTGTTCGCCGATGAGGAACGCGTCGAAACCTGCGCTGCGCAACCGCAGCAGATCGTCGTGGGTGCGCAGGCCGGATTCGCTGACGGCGATACAATTATCGGGGATGCGGTCGATCAGTTCGAAGGAAGTTTCGACGCGAACGCTGAGAGTTTTCAGGTCGCGGTTGTTCACGCCGATGATGCGAGCCCCGGCGGCGAGAGCGCGGTCGAGTTCCGCCGCGGTATGGACTTCGAGAAGGGGTTCCATGCCGATGTCGCGGGCTAGGGCGATGAGCTCGCGAAGTAGAACGTCGCCCAATACCGCGACGATCAGGAGAAAGCTGTCGGCATCGTTGGCGCGCGCTTCCCAAACCTGCCAGGGGTCGAATATAAAATCCTTGCGAAGAACCGGCAGCGCGATTTCTTTGCGCGCATCGCGCATATTCTTGAGTGAGCCGTGAAAGAATTCAGGCTCGGTCAAAACCGAGAGGGCCGCGGCACCCGCAGCTTCCAGGCTCCGAGCTAGCACGACCGCGTCGAAAGGATCCCGAATCACGCCGCGGGAAGGAGACGCAGGTTTCAATTCGGCGATGATGTTCAACCCCTCGCGGGACAGTGTGGTGGAAAAATCGCGCGGGGGCGAAGCGGCCTTGACGCCGTATTTCAGCACGGTT
>JBGPNU010000206.1:0-6478 GCA_041487675.1 Binatus sp. (SeqCode) | reverse complement strand
GGTGGTTGTAATCCTCCAGCGGCTCGGTGAACCGCACCGCGGGCAGCCCCGCCTTGTAGAAAGGATAGTGATCGCCGCCGCGGCCATAGCGGTCCACGCGAAAGATCAATCGAATCGCCGCGCGGCCGTCGATCTCTTCGAGCGCGCGCGCCAGTTCCCGCGAAGGTGAATCGGCATCGTCGATGTCGCCATTCCCCGAAAAAAGCCGCACGCGATGCGGCGCACCCGGCGCGGGATCGTCGCCCACGATGTCATCATCCAACATCCCGCCAATCGTATAGCCCTGCTGCTTCGCCCATTCCATCAATCGCGTGCCGCCCAGCAAGCCTTGCTCTTCTCCAGACACTGCTGCAAACAACAGCGTCGCGCGATACCCGTCCTTGCCGCCCGCTGCGGCCTTGCTCAGCAGCCGCGCCGACTCCAAACTGACAGCCACACCCGACGCATCATCATCCGCCCCCGGAGCATCCGCTTCCGTATCCATCACATTCGACGGCCGCGAATCGTAATGGCCAGACACGATAAAAATCGTCTTCGCAAGCTTCGGATCGGAGCCCGGCAGGATGGCATACACATTTTCCAGTGCCAGGGGTTTCCCCGAGGTTCGCTCCGAGGTCGATTCAAACTTGTCGATCACCACCTGCAGCTTGCCGCCCGACTCCTTCGCGATTTCATTCAACCGCGCCGCGATGCCGTCCCTCCCGCACCCCACGCCGCGCTTCGGATCCGTCCACGTCGACAGCGTCAGCCGCGTCCCGCACGCCACCAATTGATCGATCAGCGCCCGCATCGACTTTTCATCGACATCCTTCCGCGCAACGCCTCCCGCGGGCCGCGCCAACTCTTTGGGACGCACGTGCCCCAGCTGCGGCTCCGCCGGATCGCGCGGCGCGCTGCCTTGTCCGCGGGCTGGCGCCATCGCCGCTCCCAGCCACACGAGTGTCGCTGCCAACGCGCTCACAACCAGCCTCCACTGCATGCCTCGCCGATGCCTCATGGGTCGTTCTCCCGGAAATGGTGTGCCCCGAAAACGAATCGCATTCTAGCGTAACTCTTGCGCCTCTCGTATTTTCTTTGTACCGTGGCGAAGATTCTGCTACCGTGACGCCCCAATGACGACACGGTGCGCGTCGCGCCGCATTGACAATCCTCGCAGCCGCTCGCAACAACAGAGCTTCCCGTTTTCATCGATTCGCAGTCTCTGGCCTGCATCGCAAGGCCCAACAGTGAGTCACGTGCGGAAGGCGTGATCGATGAAGTATCGCCACAGGGTATTGGTGCTTCTTGGGCTCCTGGGCATCATCACCTATCTGGACCGCGCATGCATCGCCGTGGCAGGCCCGCGCATGCAGCAAGACCTTCACATCAGCCCGGCCGCCTGGGGTTGGGTAGTGGGGATCTTTTTCTTTGCATACTCCGTCTTCGAAATACCGACCGGGTCTCTCGCCGATCGCCTGGGCCCGCGAAGAGTCCTGACCCGCATCGTGCTCTGGTGGTCCGTGTTTACCTCGCTCACCGGCCTGGCCTCCAACTATTGGGCGCTCCTCGCCATCCGCTTCTCTTTCGGAGTGGGAGAAGCCGGCGCCTTCCCCACCTTCTCCGCCTGCGTTTCTCGGTGGTTCCCCAGGACGGAACGCGCCCGAGCGCTTGGGCTGATCATCATGGCCTGCCAGCTCGGAGGGGCGCTCTCGCCGCTTCTGGTCGTGCCAATCCTGGTGCGCTACGGATGGCGCGCCTCCTTCTTTCTCTTCGGCGTCTTTGGCGTGCTCTGGGCCGTGGTTTGGTACGCATGGTATCGAGACGTTCCGGCGCAAATGAAAAACGTGAGCCAGAAGGAGCTCGATGAGATTGGTGCCGCCCCGGTTCACGTTCATGAGGCGTTGCCCTGGAGCATCGCCCTGCGCAGCGTAAATCTCTGGTGCCACATGCTGATGGCTTTCGGCTACTACTACACCGGCTCGTTTTTCTTTTCCTGGTTCCAGACCTATCTGGTGAAGGGCCGTGGCTTCAGTGAAAAACAGCTCCTGTTCTCGACGCTGCCTTTCCTTTTCGGCGCCTGTGGCAACGCCAGCGGAGGCTTCGTCAGCGATGCGCTGGTCCGCAAGTGGGGGCTCAAATGGGGACGCCGCGTGGTCGGGATGCTCGGAGCCGGAGCCTCGGCCCTCAGCTTGATTGCCGCGATTCTGACGCCAAACAAGTCACTCGTGCTCGTCTTTCTCGCCCTCACCTACATGGGGGTCGCGTTTATCCAGCCCACCGCCTTTGCTGTCTGTATCGATATCGCTAGGAGGTACGCGGGCGCCGTCTCGGGCGCGATGAATACCGCCGCGCAGAGCGGGGCTTTCCTATCCTCGATCGTATTCGGCTATCTTGTGAAGGTGTCGGGCAGCTACGAGATTCCGCTCATCCCCATGGTTTTAATGCTCGTGCTCAGCGCGCTCCTGTGGCTGAAGATCGATCCCACCGAGCAGCTTATCCCCGAAACCTAGGCGCTCTCGCCGCTTCTCCGGTTTGTGCTAAGGTTTCCAGTTTATGACCAAGCGTATAGGCGTGCTGCTGAGCGGCCGCGGATCGAACTTCGAGGCCCTGGCAGACAGCGTTGCGGCCGGCCGGATTCCCGATGCCGAGATTGCCATCGTCCTCAGCAACCGCGACGGCGCACCGGGAATCGACAAAGCGAAGGAACGCGGCATCGCCACCCGCGTCATCCCCTCGAAAGGCTTAGAGCGCGAGGCTTACGACCGCCAGGTGGTCGCCGTTTTGCACGAGCACAAAGTCGACCTGATCTGCCTGGCCGGCTACATGCGCCTGCTGTCGCCGTACTTCGTCGCATCGTTTCCGAATCGCATCCTGAATATTCATCCGTCGCTGCTGCCGTCGTTTCCCGGACTCGAATCGCAACGCCAAGCCCTCGAATACGGCGTAAAATTCGCCGGCTGCACGGTACACTTTGTGGACGAAAACCTGGACGCCGGACCGATCGTGCTGCAAGCCGTGGTGCCGGTGCTCGACAACGACACGGAGGCCACATTGTCCGAGCGCATCCTGGTGGAGGAGCACCGTATCTATTCCGAGGCCGTAAAAATCATCCTGGAAGGAAACTACAAAATCGCCGGCCGCCGCGTCGTCCGAGTGTAGCGGCCGCCTTCCGAGGCAGGCGTTTTTTTCTGAGGACCATGAGCCAAGACAAATTCAAATCCGTAGACGAGCAGCTCGCGTACCTGAAAAAGGGCACTGCGGAGATCATTCGCGAAGACGAGCTGAAAGCCAAGCTCGCGAAGTCGCTGAAAACCGGCAAGCCGCTGCGCGCCAAGCTGGGCGTCGATCCGACCGCGCCGGACATTCACCTCGGCCACACGGTGGTAATCCGCAAACTGAAACACTTTCAGGACTTGGGGCACACCGCGGTCTTCCTGATTGGCGATTTCACCGCGCTGGTCGGCGATCCCACAGGACAATCCGAAACGCGCCCGCCGCTCTCCCGCGAACAAGTGGCCGCGAATGCGAAAACCTATCTCGACCAAGTGTTCAAGATTCTCGACCGCGACAAAACCGAAGTCCGCTACAACAGCGAATGGCTGGACAAGCTGACTGCCTACGACATCGTCCACCTCTGCGCGAAATACCGCGTCGCGCGCATGCTCGAGCGCGATGATTTTCACAAGCGCCTGACCGACCAGCATCCGATCTCGATGCACGAGCTGCTCTACCCGCTGCTGGTGGCTTATGACTCCTGGGTGCTCAGAGCCGACGTCGAACTGGGCGCCACCGAACAGAAATTTAATTTGCTCATGGGCCGCGAAATTCAGCTCGCGTACGGTCGCGAGGCGGCTGTCGAATATCAGCTAAAACATCCCGAAATTCAGATTGAATATCAACCGGAGATTCAGGTCTGCATGACCATGCCGATCCTCATCGGACTCGACGGCCAGCGCAAAATGTCCAAGAGCCTCGGCAACTACGTCGGCATCACCGAAGCGCCCAACGAAATCTTCGGCAAGATGATGTCCATGCCGGACAACTTGATGTGGTCCTACTATGACCTGGTGACGGACCGCACGCCCGAAGAAATTGCCGCGCTCAAAAAAGAAGTCGTTGACGGCAAGACGCATCCGATGGACGTAAAAATGCGCTTAGGTCAAGAAGTGATCGCCGGCTTCCACGGCGAGGAAGCCGCCCGCAAAGCCGCCGAGTCCTTCCAACGCGTCTTCCGCGATCGCCAAGCTCCGGAAGAAGTGGAGGAAATTTCGCTCAAGCCCAAGGAGTTTGAGCTAGTCGCCAAATTCAGGACTGGTCCGAGAGCAGGTGCAGAAATGCATATGACAGGGCTATCGACAACACTCGAAAAGTGGTCGCGGCTCTTGGCAAGTCTTAGATTGATCGCGTCGACGTCAGAAGCTGAACGTGTCGTCAAGCAAGGTGGATTCGAGATCGACGGCCAGTTGGTTCAGGATCCGTCGGCCAAACTAGACTTAGCGCATCCGGGTTCGTACACGTTGCGTCTCGGCAAGAAGAGGTTTGCAAGGATAGTCGTCGAGTAAGAGTGTGATTCGCCGGGCTGAAGCCCGGCGCCTACATAAGTGAGGCGCTAGTTAGTCGAAGGTTTCGGACACGAGCTGCGAGACGTGCTCGGCGATCGACACCGCGCCCGTAAGTCCCGGCGACTCCATGCCGACGAGATGAATCGCCTGCGGCACGGCGGGATCGCGCGTGATCACGAAATCGGCGATGCCCTTGCCGTCGGGAGGAACCAGCTTGGGCCGCAGACCGGAATACCCGAGTTGCAAATCGCGCTCCTCGACTTCGGGCAGCAGCGTTTTCGCGCTCTCCGCGAAATCGCGGATCGCCAGTCGGCCGCGCTCGTAATTGTCTTTGCCTTCGACGTAGGCCGCGGTCGGTCCGACCAGAACGGTGCCCCACAGCGTCTTGGTGAAATGCACGCCAAGACTCAATCCGTGGGCGTGCGGCAACGGGTACACGAGGGAATTGATCAAGCTCGCGCGCGGCCCGCGAATTTCGCAGTATTCGCCGCGCACGGGGTAAATGCGCCAGGACTTGTTGCCTAGCATCGCAGCCACTTCGTCGGCGAAGAGCCCCGCGGCGTTGACGACGCAACGTGCTTCGATCGTTTCTTTCTGCACGTCGCTCTCGTCGCCGATTTCCAGCTCGACGCGCACCGCTCCGCGCGCCGGCGTCAGCGAAATCACTTTCGCGCGAGGAACAATGTTTGCGCCGTTGTCGGTCGCGAGCCGCGCGAGCGTGCGGACGAGATCTTCGGCCGAAACGATTCCCGTCGAAGGCACTTCGAGCGCGGCGGTGCCGCGAATATGCGGCTCGCGAGCGCGAATCGCCGCCGAATCGATCAGGCGCAGGCCTTCGACTCCATTGTCCCGGCCGCGCCGCTGCAGCGCAGCAAGCTCCGCTTCCTCGTGCGCGCCGGCGGCAACGACGAGCTTGCCAGTCCGCCGATGCGGAACGCTGTGCTTGGCGCAGAATTCGTACATCAGGCGGTTGCCTTCGACGCAGTGCCGCGCCTTCAGCGATCCCTTGGGGTAGTAGATGCCGGAATGGATCACGCCGCTATTGCGCGTGCTGGTGGCCATGCCGAGCTTTGGAAATTGCTCGACGAGAAAAACGTCCTGCCATTTCTGCGAAACCGCATGCGCGATCGCGCAGCCGATCACGCCTCCGCCGATGATCAGAATGTTGGCTTGATCCATGGAGCGAATAGAATAAAACAGAAGTGCGCCGCGCGGCACAACTTCAGGCGCAAGGGTTATCTATAGCGGCGAATTCGTGGCCGGCACGGCTATCCGGCGATTGGCGGTTCGTCGAAATAGGGCGCGCAATCGACGAGGCGAGCCTCGGTGCCGTCGTGGACGGCGTACGACGCGTGGTGGATCTTGTCGTAGGTGTTGCGCCACAGCGAGGCGGCGCCGTGCGCGCCGTCTTTGTTCAAGGCGTAGAAAAAGATGTGGAACGTGGAGAGCTTCTTTTTGTCGTTCTTGTAGTTGTGCGCGACGCGGTGCAGCGCTTCGAGACAAGCGTCTTTCGGCGACATGCCTTTGCGCATCATTTCAATGATGGTGTGCCCGCCGGAGATTTTGATGTTCTCTTCACCCTTGCCGGTCGAGCCGGCGGCGCCGACTTCGTTGTCCACGCAACACCCTGCGCCGATGATGGGCGAATCTCCGACGCGGCCGGGAATTTTCCAGGCGAGACCTGAAGTGGTCGTGGTGGCGGAGATGTCTCCCTTTTCATCGACGGCCATGCAGGGAATCGTGCCGGTGGGTGGATGCGCGATGACGCGCTCGGCGTAGGCGATTTTTTCGGGATTCCCGTCGAAGATCGCTGAAACGTGCTCTTTCCATTCGGGCGAATCGATTCCCGGGCGCCAGTTGAACGATGCGGATGCTTTCCAGGCGAGCCAGATCAAGCGGGAATGCTCGGTGAGAAGGTTCATCTCCTCGAATCCTTC
>JBGPNU010000205.1:0-6527 GCA_041487675.1 Binatus sp. (SeqCode) | reverse complement strand
ACCCTTCGAATGCCGATGTGGGATCTCCAGTTTGCGCGGATGGACGCGGCACTGGGATTTAACTGGAGCGCGGGCTTTCATTTGATCAAATCGTCGAGTTGGATGCTCCGATACCTACTTTCACATGTTTACAATAGTATATTCATCCAGGTCTTCGCGTCGATTGGCTATTTTGCGTTAATCAAGCGCAGCGACCGAAATCGGGAGCTGCTGTGGATTGGAATGTTGTCGGCATTGATTACTACGTCCCTGTCGGGGCTCTTTCCGGCCCTTGGTCCTTACGCGAAAGGCGATATGCCGGCGTGGTCGGCGGTCCTGGTGACGATACGCAATGGTAGTTTATCGAAATTCGCACTGGCTGACATGACCGGGATCGTGGCGTTTCCGTCATTCCATACCGTACTCGCCGTTCTCCTGGTGTATGTTCATCGTCCACCGTTGCGAAGCTTCGTGCCGATGGCGATTCTGAATGCACTAATGCTAGTGGCTATTCCATTTGCAGGGCATCATTACTTAGTCGACGTGATAGCAGGCGCCGCGGTTGCACCTGTTTCTATCGCGATCGTGCAAGCGGCGATGCGACCGCGGAGTCTCGCGCGATGCACATCGTCCACCGCGTCCAGCGTAGCGCAAGGGCCCAGGGAAGGCGGACCTCGGGACCAATGTTGAGGTTGGCGAATTTTGTCCTTCGAGCGTGACCCGAAGGAGTTTGAGCTGCCGCGCTATTCGCTACTTTCGGCATCGCGATGGACGGTAATACTTTCGATCGCACTCGCGACCGCTGACAACTTCGCCGATCCAGATCTGTGGATGCACATTCTGACCGGTCAGACGATTCTCCGCATCGGCCATATTCCGCGCTTCGATACCTACTCTTACAGCGCGGCGGGAATGCCGTGGCACAATCACGAATGGCTGGCGCAGGTGGCCCTCGCCTTCTTTTACGCGCATCTCGGCGTATTCGGCCTTAAGCTCCTGAAACTGCTGTGCGCGACCATCACTATCCTGGCATTGGCGATCGGGATTTCCGCCACCCGCGCGTCGGGCCGGATCCAAAGGCTGACCCTGATTATTACCGCCGCTGCGCTGGCGACTCAGGTGCAATTTCGACCTCAGCTCTTCACCTTCATACTGTTGAGCGTTGAGATGACGTTAATCGCGATCGAGGTTTATCGGGGTGGGGCAATACTGTGGCCGCTGATTCCGATCTTCGCGTTGTGGGCCAATCTTCACGGTGGCTACACCATCGGACTTGGCGCGCTGATCATTGCGGTTGCGGTTTTGTTTATCCAGGGCCGTGGAGACACAGGCCGCAAGACCTCGGCGCGTCGGCTGGCAGTGGTGACGCTTGGATGCGCTGCGGCCACGATTCTCAATCCGTTCGGAGTGGGCTTGTGGACCAACGTGGCGCATTCGGTTTCCGATCCGCTGATTCGGCAGATAGTCGCGGACTGGGTCCCGCTGCCGAAAATGCTGCTGTACCTGTGGCGGGAATCCAAGCCGCAGTTGCTTCAGGATGTTGCCCCACTGTTGCTGTTTGCCAGTTTTATCGCGGCAATTGTGATGGCTCCCGACCTCGCGGACGCGGCCTTAATCGCGGTCGCGTCTGTCTTCATCGGGGCCGCCTTCTATGCCGGACGCAACGTAGCCCTCGCGGTGATCGCGCTCGCGATTCCGCTCGCGCGCCATGCCACCTTGGCATTGGAACCGACATCAGCGATCGACCCGATCCGACCGACGGAAAGTGACGAACCGCCGCCGGCGCTGATGGCGATTTTGGCGTTAGCGGTCGTGCTGGTGGGTGGAACTTTCTCCAATCGGCTCAAAACCTGGAAGCCGATGCCAACGGATGCGGTCGCGTTCATGGAACGGCATGGCCTTCACGGCAACATCCTTAACCAGTTCGAATGGGGCGAGTATCTGATCTGGCACGTGGGTGGTGACAGCCGGGTCTTTATCGACGGACGCACCGAGTTGGTCTATCCCGATCGGCTGCTGCGCCAGTACGCAATCTTTTTCTACGGGATGAAGGGCGCGGACAAACTGCTCGACGAGTTTCCGCACGATTTCGTGCTGATGGGCGTGCACACCAAGGGCTGCGACGTCGTCAGGAAGGACGCGCGCTGGCATTTGCTGTATAGCGATCAAACCGCAGCACTTTTCGGGCGCGCCGCATTGCCCGGGGAAGCTCCCGTTGTCGGCAACGTTGCCGGCACCTATTTTCCTTGACCAACCACGGGCCAGCGTCAGCGACATAACGCCCGCGCCACCCGAAATCCGGACGAAGCGATAGGTGAGACGCCGTCCCGGATGAAACACGATGCGCCGAGTGATAAATCTTGGGGCGCAGCGGAGGCGCAAGCGGTCCGATGGCGCGACTAATCAAAGGGCTCGACACCAAGCTGATACACGCGGGCGAACCCGAGCCGCTGATCGGCGGCGCGGTCACGATGCCGATTTTTCAATCCTCCACTTTCGAATACGCGGGTCAGACCAACTACCACGATCTGCGCTATATCCGGCTGAGCAACACGCCCAATCACGCGGTGCTGCACGCGAAACTGGCGGCGCTGGAGAACGCGGAAGCCGCACTGGTGGCGGGCAGCGGGATGGCGGCGATTTCGGCCGCGCTGTTCACTGTACTGGCCGGCGGCGGCCATCTGCTCGCACAGGATTGCGTGTACGGCGGCACACACGATCTGTTTCTGGAGGAATTTCCGCGCTACGGGATGGCGGTGGATTTCATCGACGGCGACGAGCCGGCAACCTGGCGCGAAGCGATTCGGCCGAACACAAAAGCGATCTACGTCGAGGCGATGTCGAATCCTTTGTTGCAGGTCAGCGATCTGCAGGCCGCGGTGGACTTCGCCGCCGACAACGGCCTGGTTTCGATCATTGACAATACGTTCGCGAGTCCGATTAATTTCCGGCCCGCGGAAATAGGCTTCGATCTGTCACTTCATAGCGGCACCAAGTATCTCAACGGACATACCGATATCGTGGCCGGCGCGGTGATCGGGCGCGCGGAACTGGTCGAACGGGTCACCCATACGCTGAACCATCTGGGCGGGATTCTCGATCCACACGCGTGCTTTCTGTTGCATCGCGGGATGAAGACGCTCGCGGTGCGGGTGCGCCATCAAAACGAAAGTGCGCTCAAGGTTGCGCGATGGATGGAGCAGCATCGCGCGGTCAGCCGGGTCAATTATCCGGGGTTGGAAAGCCATTCGAACCATCTCCGCGCCTGTGAGCTGTTCGACGGCTTCGGCGGCGTGCTGAGTTTCGAACTCGAAGGCGGTCTTGACGCGGCTCGGCGCTTTATCGGCCGCGTGACGATTCCGATCAATGCGCCGAGTCTCGGCGGGGTCGAGACGCTGATCACGCGTCCCGCGACCACGTCGCATTCGGGGATGTCAGCGGCTGAGCGCGCTCGCGCCGGAATCGCAGACGGGTTGGTGCGCCTGTCGGTGGGACTGGAATCGAGCGACGACCTGATCGAGGATTTCGAAACGGCGCTGGCCGGCGATTGAATCCGCGTGCCCTAACAAGACGCTGCAAAGCAGCAGGCATTTGGCCCGCGACCAACGCATTTTGGGACACCTGCTGCGACCACACGGAAACTTGGCGACAGAAGCTCAAGTCAAGTCGCGATAGCAAATTGTTGCCGCGCTCTTTAGGGGGCATCGGACTTGCTATTGAAGTGTGGACCATCGGATCGATTCGTCTGCCAACGGCGTTGGCAGTGCTGACCTGCGGCGCGCGGTAAACGGTACCGCGGCGCCGGCTGCGCGTGACGCTTCTCCTCCGATAAGCAACAGCATTGAACTGGAACCGGCGGGCGGTTCTGGCGAATCGATCACGCACGTGATGGGCGCCGGTGACAATTCCGAGTGGGTGGCGCCGATACTGCGCGCGGGCGCATTCGCGGTCATAACTTTTCAGATCGGATACGCGGTGCTTGACGGCGCGGAATATCCGCAGACCTTCGCGAGAACTCTGCCGCTTCACATCGCGAGCATGGCGCTGGGCTTGGTTGCGATCATGCAAACGCTGTCTCCGCGTGCAATGCGAAACTGGCGCGCGATCTCGCTCGCAATCTGTTCGTCGAGTCTGGCGTGCACAGCGTGGATTGCTGTGATCAACGGCAACAGCGACGTGTTGGTCGCGTCGATTCTGTTGCTTTTCTTTGGCACCGGCGCCCTGATTCCATGGAGCCCGCGCTGGCAGGCGGCGCTCGAGGCGGCCGGAGCGCTGGCGTGGTTGGGGTACGCGATGCAAGCCGCCGATCCGAATTCGCACCTCGCGATCGCATGGATGCTGCTGCTGGGCGCGGCGCTGTTGTCCCAGCTGAGTGCGGTCCATGGCACCCGCTATCGGATGAAACTGGCCGAGCAGCTGGAGGCGCTGCTCGAGAATCATCGCTTGCTCACCCGCGAGATGGAATTGCGCGAGCAGTCAGCGCGGGCTCGCGAGCTCGAACACAGCCGCCGGCAGCAAAGCGAGTCGATGCTGCGCAAGGTATTCGAGGCGTCACCGGATAACGTCGCGGTTAACAGCCTTTCCGACGGACGTTTCATTGCCGTCAACGACGAGTACCGGGTCGCCGGTTACACCCGCGACGAGGTGATGGGAACCAACGTGATCGCGCTTGGGTTGTGGCCGCAGGAACAGGAGATGACCCGGTTTATCGAGGGCATTCAACAAACCGGCCGGGTCAAGAACATGGAAATCACGCAGCGCCGCAGAGACGGCACCGTCGAGATGAATCTGATCTCGGCCTCGGTGGTCGAAGTCAATGGCGAGTCGTGCGTGATTTCGATGACCCGGGATATCACGGAGATAAAACGCACCGAGACCAGGCTGCGGGCCAGCCACGCCGCACTGCGCAAGATTCTTCACGCGACGCTCGACATTATCGTCGTGCGCCGGGTGTCGGACGGCGTCTATATCGACTTCAATCACCAGTTCGGTCTGAGCGGTTACACACCGCAGGATCTCAACGGCTCCCGCGCGGAGTCGCACAGAATCTTCAAGAGCGCCGAACAGCAAAAGGCGCTTCACGAACGCGTCCTGGCCGACGGGGTGGTACGCAACATTGAGGTCGAGTTCCTGACTCCGGACGGCCTGACGGCGCCGACGATGCTGTCGGCGGTAAGAGTCGAGCTCGACGGCGAAGACTGCGTGGTCACGATGATTCGCGACCTCACCGCGGCCAAGGAAGCCTCGCGCAAGCTCGAAGAGAACGCCAAGGCGGTGCGGGATATTTTCGACGGGAGCCCAGACGCGATCTCCGTCAGCCGCGCGTCAGACGGTAAGTACGTAGCGTTTAACGAGGAGTTTTTGCGCCTGGGCGGCTACACCCGCGAACAGGCGATGGGTTCCTCAGATACGGAACTCGAGGTGTGGACGGATCCGGCGGACCGGGTGCGGCTGACGGATGCGCTCGCGCATGACGGCACGGTGCGCAACCTCGAGATCGAATTTCAGACCAGTAATCGCACCAGAGTTCCCACCCTGATCTCGGCATCGATGATCAAACTCGGAAGCGAGCCATGCGTAGTCGCGTACATTCGCGACATCACCGCAATAGAGCGTACCGAGCGAGACCTGCTCTCGGCCCGAGAGGAAATGTCGCGCCACGTGAAGGCGCTCAGCGACAGCGAGGAGACCTTCCGCAAACTCTTCGACGCGAACCTCGACAGCATGACCCTGACCGGGCCCGACGGAAACTACATAAACGTCAACCGGGAGTTCGTCAGATCGACCGGATTCTCGCGCGAAGAGACGATCGGCCGCCATTCCTCCGAACTCAACCTGTGGATCCATCCGGATGAAGTGATCGCTTTCGCCAATGAACTCGCGGCGGCCAATCAAGTCCGCAACCTTGAGGTGGCGTTCCGCAATAAGGACGGCTCGGAGCGGCCGGTGCTGATTTCAGCGATCAACCTGGAACTCCATGGCCAGTTGTGCTGCCTGACAATCTCGCGAGATATCGCGGATATCAAGATGACCCAGCGCGAACTGGTCGCCGCGCGCGAGGCAGCGCTGGCCGCATCGCGCGCCAAGTCCGAGTTCCTGTCGAGCATGTCGCACGAGATTCGCACCCCGATGAACGCGATCCTCGGGATGGCCGATCTGCTGGCCGAGACCGAGCTTGACGACGAGCAGCGCCGTTACGTGAATACCGTGGTCAGTAACGGAAACGCTCTGCTCGAACTAATCAACAGCATCCTTGACCTGGCCAAAGTCGAGAGCGGGCGCATCAGCCTGGAAGCCGTCGAATTCGATCCCAGGGAAGTGACCGAAAAGGTCCTCGAGACGCTGGCGATACGCGCCCACGAAAAGGGACTCGAACTGATGGCGCGATTCGCAGCAGCGGTTCCCGACGCCGCGATCGGCGATCCGCTCAGACTCGGCCAGATTCTGATCAACCTGGTTGGCAATGCGATCAAATTCACCCAGAACGGACAGGTGCTGGTCTCGGTCGAGCCCGACCCGAACTCCACAACCGCGGGTGGGCTCAAGTT
>JBGPNU010000204.1:0-6566 GCA_041487675.1 Binatus sp. (SeqCode) | reverse complement strand
CGCCGCTGCGAGCGACATGAGCGTCGCGCATGTCCGCGAGCAACGCGCCCCTCTTTTTCCGACCGTTGGGACGGGAGTCGAGTACTACCAGGCTCCCGGGTACAACCCCACCATCACCAACCGGGGACTATCGACGGCTTTGCTGACGCTCGGCTACACGGCGTGGGACTGGGGACGGCGCCAGGCCCGAGTGCGGGCCGCCGAATACGTGCTCGAGGCGTCGCGGCTCGGGGTGGCCGCGGCGCGCGCGCAAATCGTCTTCGATACGACGATCGCCTATTTCGATCTTCTCCGCGCACGCGACGCGCAGAGAGATTTGCGGGCGAGCCTCCAGCGGCTAAACCGTTATGTACTAACGATCGATGCGCTGAAAAATAGCGGACGCATGATTCCCAGCGACGTGCTCAAGGTCCGCACCGCGCGCAATACTACTGAACTCGCGCTCGACGTAGCGCGCGGAAACAGCGAGCGTGCGTCGGCGGCGTTGGGCGCTCTGATTGGCGAGCCCAATCAGGCGGAACTCGATATCGCCCCGATAACCGGCGTGATGCCGAAGCCATCGGGCGATCTCGCGCAGAGTGCGGTGATCCAGGCGGCGCATCGCGCAACTTTGTCGGCAACCTCGCAGATTAAGGCAGCCAAGGCCGAGCGCCTGCCCACCTTCCAGGTCGCGTTCACAACCGGATTTTTTGGAATCGATCCGCCCAAGACGCTCGAACGCTACGGTGGCGCCTCTTACGACGGGGTCGTCTCGATGCCGCTGTTCGACGGCGGGCTTATCGCTTCACATATCGATCAAGCCAGGGCGAAGGAACACTCCGCGATAGCGCAGGCGCGTCAGGCCGAATACCTGATCACGCGCAGAATCGCCGATGCCTCCTTGCGCTACGATCAAGCGGTGCGCCAGCTCGACATCCTGTCGCGGGCGCAACCGACCGCGGACGACGCCTTCGCACTCACCTGGACGCGCTTCCTGGGCGGTGGAACGGCGACGATGCTTGAAGTTCTGGATTCGTATCAACAGGCCGAGCAGCTCCGGCTTGAGCGCCCCGATCAGGAATTCGCCGCGCGAGAAGCCGTCGCGGAGACCAACCTGCTGTACGGCCATATCCAATGACGGGGCAGAGACCTTCGAATCACACTCTATCCGCGATCATCGGTTTGGCTATCGCTACGATGGTGTTGGTCGGATGCGGTCGGGGAAAAACTGAGGGCGACGAAGGCGCCGGCGCGCCCGCACAAAAACCAGTCCTGCTGGTAGCCGCCGCGAAGGCGGAAGTTCAGCCGATGAAGAACGAGCTTCACCTGCTCGGAAAGACGGTCGCGGCCCGGCACGTAATCATTCGAGCACCTACGCCGGGGCGCGTGGTCGGATTGAAGCTCGCGAGCGGCGATTTAGTGCGCAAAGGTCAGGTCGTCGCGCACGTGATAAATCGAGAAACCGAGGCCGCGGAGGCCGGCCTTGCGGTGGCGCGCAAAATCGATCCGAATGAGGCCGGCGCGTTTACGGAGTCCGTGGGCCGTTACAATCACAGCGTCGGGATTCCGGTGATCGCGCCGGAGGCCGGCGTTGTCTCGCAGCCGCCCGTCACCAGCGGCCAGATGGTCGCCGATCTCGATACGCTGGTCGATCTGATCGATCCGGCCAGCCTCTATGTTGAAGCTTCGGTGCCGGTCAGCCAGATGTCTTTCGTAAAGCCCGGGATGCCCGCGACGGTGACGAGCGCGATTCGTCCGGGCGCCGAAATCCCGGCGCGAGTCGGCCCCGCGATGCCGAACTTCGACGCCACCAGCGCCAGTTCGGCGATGCGAATGGACTTCGTCGGCGCCGAACGAATCGCAGAGGCGGGCGCGCCCGTCGAAGTCCGGGTTGAGACTGCGAGCGCTCCCGATGCGGTCGTAATTCCCGCCACGGCATTGTTCCAGGATCCTGGCGCGGATCAGTACCACGTTTTCGTCATCGGCAACGATGGCCGCGCGCATCGGATCGCCGTCAAGCTCGGACTTCGCGACCGCGAGCGGGTTCAGGTGACCGCTGGAGTCAAAGCAGGCGACGCGGTCGTCACCTCGGGCGGATACGCGTTGTCCGACGGTCTCGGCGTGCGCGTCGCGGGAGAACAGAAAGCCGGGGTACAGAAGTGACCCGGCGCACCTCGACGCTCGCGCTGATCGGAGTGATCGCAGCGAGCGTGTTCGGCTTTCTCCTCGCGCGCATGATCCCGAGCGCGGTGTTTCCCGAAATTACTTTCCGGCGCGCGACAATTCTCGCCGATAGCGGCGATCTGCCCGCCGAGCAGATGCTGGCCTCAGTCACCCGGGCGCTGGAGGAAACCGCCTACAGCGTCGTCGGCGTGACCCTGGTCCGATCGACTACCACCCGCGGCAGCGCTGAAATCGACGTTACCTTCGGCGAGGACGCCAATCCCGAGACCAGCTTCCATATGCTGAGCGCCGCGGTTGCGCACACCCGATCCACGTTGCCCGCCGACACCTCGGTTGATGCGGTGCTGTTCACGACGGGCACCTTTCCAATCATCGACATCAGCCTGAGTTCGCGGATCCGCAATCTTGCCGAACTCACCGACATCGCAAATTACGACCTGGTGCCAAGCTTGCACCGGATCGAGGGCACCTACCGGGTCGAGGTAGTCGGCGGCAAGTATCGCGAATTCGTCGTGCGGCTTGATCCGGCCAGGATGCTGCAGCATGACATGTCGCCCGGGGACGTCGTGAGCGGGATGGCAAAGAACAATGTCATCGCGTCGGCCGGCCGGATGAATGAATCGCACCGGATGCTGCTGACCGTGGTCACGACCGATCTGCATCAGTCCGATCAGATTGCGGCGCTGCCGATTGCGACCACCGGCGGTCAACTGGTTCGGGTCAGCGACATCGGCTCGGTTGAACTGGGAATCCGGGAAGACTACATCCGCACCTCTTCGGAGAACGGCGCCGCGGTGCTGGTCGGAATCTCGCGGCGGCCGGGCGGCAACACGGTCCAGATCGCCGCCGACGCGCGCGCAATCGTCGAAAACTTCCGCACGCGATACCCGGACGTGAAGCTTTCATTTTCCTACGACCAATCCGACCTGGTGACCGAATCGTTCAATAGTGTCCGCGACGCAATCCTGCTCGGACTGGTGCTCGCGGTGCTGGTCGTGCTGGCGTTCACGATGAGTCCGATCAGCGCGCTGGTGGCGGCAATCGTGGTCCCGTGCACGGTCGCGATCACCTGCGTCGTGATGAAGGCGGCGGGACTCACCTTCAACATGATGACGCTCGGCGGACTTGCCGCCGGAATCGGACTGTTCATCGACGATGCGATCGTGATGATCGAGGCGATTCATCGCCAACTCTCGACCGGTGAGTCCGCCGACACCGCGGTCTCCGCCGCGCTCGCCCACCTGGGGCGGCCGCTGTTCGCATCGACGATGACCGTAATCGTGGTCTTCGTACCGCTGGTTTTTCTGTCGGGCGTGACCGGAGTTTTTTCGCGGTCGCTCGCGGCGACGCTCGGCGGAGGACTCGCGATCTCGCTGGTGCTGGCTATCTACTTCACTCCCGCGATCGAACTCGCGATGGAACGATTCCGCGGCAAGGCGCGCGAACCCGGCCGCTTCTATCACGCGATTGAGGGCACCTATCTGATCATCCTGCGGCCATTCATCCGGGTGCCCGCGCTTGCGATCGTGGCAGCCTTGATCTCGGTCGCGGTCGCCTACGGAGTCTATCGAAACCTTGGCACCGACTACCTGCCGCCGCTCGACGAAGGCGCATTCATCCTCGACTACCTTACCCCGGCGCAGAGCACGCTTCCCGATACGACCGCGTTGCTCGAGAAGATCCAGGCGGTGCTCACCACCACGCCGGAGGTGGTCGCTTTTTCGCGGCGCACTGGCACCCAGCTCGGATTTTTTCTGACCGAGTCGAATCGTGGCGATATCTCGGTGCGTCTCAAGCACGATCGCTCGCGCGACATCGACACCGTGATCGAATCGATACGCACGCGAATCCTCGAGTCGGTGCCCGGCGTCAGGATCGAATTTTCGCAAATATTGCAGGATATGATCGGCGATCTCTCCGGCACCCCGCAGCCGGTCGAGGTCAAAGTGTTCGGTCCGGACCGCGCGACTATCGAGGCGGCGGCGCGGGATGTGGCCGAGCGGATGCGCGGCATCCACGGTCTGGTGGACGTCTTCGACGGAATCGTAACGAGCATCCCGGAACAGGAGTTCGTCATCGATCAGATTCAGGCCGCCCGGTACGGACTCAGCGCCGACGATATCCGCGTCGCGCTGAATTCAGTCATAGCCGGCGCCGTCGCAACCAACGTGCTCTCGGGAGATCGCCTTATCGACGTGCGGGTGCGATACCCCGACGCGTTCCACGAAGATAACGCCACCCTTTCCGAAGTTCTGCTCAAATCGTCCACCAATGCGCGCGTCCCGCTCTCGTCGGTGACGAAACTGAATTACATCGGCGAGCGCACCGAAATAGCCCGCGAGCGCCAACGGGCCGTGGTGCATGTGACCGCGCGCCTGGAAGGGGTTGATCTCGGCAGCGCGGTCGCCGCGGTGAAGGCGAACCTCGCCAGGATGCCGCTGCCGGCCGGTTTGTCGCTCGAGTACGGCGGCCTCTATGCGGAGCAACAGCAGGCGTTCCGGCAACTGGCGCTGGTGCTGATCGCGGGAACGATCATCATGTTCCTGATTCTGGTCTGGGAGTTTGAGCGGATGACGCCCGCAATAGCATGCCTGGTCGCCGCGATGTCGGGTCTGGCCGGCAGTTTCATCGCGCTTTACGTGACCGGCATGACGCTCAACATTTCGTCATTCATGGGAATCATCATGGTCGCCGGAATCACCGCCAAGAACGGCATCCTGCTGCTCGACCACGCCGAGCGCGAAGTCGGAGCGGGCACTCAGCCGCGAGCGGCGCTATCCGATGCCGCCAAGGTGCGGCTACGGCCGATCATCATGACGACGCTCGCGACGGCGGCAGGTTTGTTTCCGCTGGCTCTGGCCTATGGGGCGGGCGCCAAGGTTCAGCAGCCGCTTGCGATCGCGGTGATCGGAGGACTCGCATTTGCGATGCTTCTTTCAACGCCACTGGCGGGTGGCATCTACCTTATGGGCACGCGCAAGACGATCCCGCGCGAGGCCGACGCGTCAAATCAATAGACGGCCGGCGCTTCGCATCGGGATCAGATCAAGCCCGGCCACAGCCGGAAGCGCACGCGTCGCCGATAGGTGCAGTACTCAGGATCCTCGCTCAGATGAGTTTCTTCCTGCTGGATTCTCCAGACCATGAAGGGCAGCGTAATCGCGATCAGGAGTACGTTGCGCGTGGTCGGGTAAGACATTGCATAACCAATCGAAAGGACCAGCCATCCGAAATAAATCGGATGACGAACCGACGAAAACGGTCCCTTCGAGACTACTCCGCGATTAGCAGGCAGCACTCCGAAACTGCGGCCCATGTAAACGCGCGCGACCTGGGTCAGCGCGATTCCGAGCAACTCGAGCGCGACCCCGCCGAGCGCAAGGCCACCGGCAGAGGGACCGATCGGACGCATAAAGCAAGGCAGAACAAGCATCCCGGCGGTCGCCGCGATGGTGCGCGCGTTGACCAGCGTGCTCCGCGGCGGCGTCCGCACGAAGGACAATATTCCCATGATCGCGGCGCCCGATAACCACACAACGTTCGCGAGGCCGGCGAGGCTCCAGCTAAGCGCGCGCGCAGCCGGGATCATCGCGATGAAAAAGGAAATACCGAGGATGCAGTTCCCGGCCGCATTCCTAAGCCCCGCGCCCGTGACGAAAGGATCGACGACCCTAATGGGCCGAGCTAAGCGACCGGCAATTGCTTCCATGAATACATGGTGGGCTTACTACACGATATCAAGCAAAGAATCTGAGTATATCGGCAACGATCGTACTGAGTATTCAGTCCTATACTGGCTTATGCCTATTCGTACGCCCCAGCAGTCGCCCATGATTGGCAAGATTTGACGCGCGTAACGGATCAGTCGTGATGGCTCGACGTGATGGAGATGTGATGCTCGCGCGTCGATTAAGGAGACTGCATACGCGGCGAAGCCGAAGGGCTCAGTGTAAACGACGTCTGCGCTCCTTCCGCGTCTGCGCTCCTTCCGTCATCCCGAGCGAAGCCGAGGGACCCCGGATCTTTTCCTTAAGGGAGTTCGGCTCGATCTCGTTGCCCGGACGCCCCCTTTGTCTAAGATGCGCCCATTGCCTAAGATGACGCGTGGCCCGCGCCCGTATCCAATGCCGAGGTGGCGGAATGGCAGACGCAGAGGACTCAAAATCCTCCGTGGGCAACCACGTGCGGGTTCAAGTCCCGCCCTCGGCACCAAAATTCTCCGCACAGAACTTTCAAGGAAGAAAAGCGCGCTTGCTATGGCGGAAACCGAGTGAGCGAAACCCAAACTGGGTTTCGCGCTTCCTGTCTTATCAAGAAGGGAAGTCTGAAACCTCGTTGAGGTTTCAGGTGCCAGGTGCAGGCATATCACTCCGGGTATTTCTAATTTTTTCCCTCAGGCGCGG
>JBGPNU010000203.1:0-6648 GCA_041487675.1 Binatus sp. (SeqCode) | reverse complement strand
GTAACGATGGACAGGAGGTCCTACGGAATGGTTAGGCATGCTTTAGGGAAGACGTTGCTGGGCATGGGGGCGTTGACATTTGGCTTATGCCTCATCGTGGCGTCGGCAAATGCGACGGTGAAGCCGGGTGACGTTATAACACCGGAAAACGCCGCACAGGTGAAAGATTTGGTTTCACCCGGAGTTTTCTACACCATTACTCATGGGATGCGGATGGAGATCGTCCCCACCGAACGGGTCGATTGGCCGCCCCCATACAAAGACGCGACGGAAAAATATTCGGCGCAGGTCCGCCTCACTAACGATCATCGCAGCATGATCGGATACGTCGCCGGCCAGCCATTTCCGTTGATCGATCCAAACGATCCCTACGTCGGGAGCAAAATCATCTGGAACAACGTGTTCCGGCCGATCCAGAGTGACGACTACGACCTGCGCTTCTACGATTGCCAGAGCCAGTACGTTCGTCCGGGTCAGGAACAGCGCATGATCGACGACATCCAGGTCGGTCACTACGCCGGCTACAACCTCGTCGGACGCACCGAGGTCGAGCCTATGCCGGTCGATCCGGACTTCAAGCAGTCCGGCCGGCTGTGGCTGTTCGCGCTCTACCCCGTGCTTTCGCCGCAGGACGCCCGCGGAACCGGAATCATCCGCTACCGTTACGCGGATCCGAACCGTGGCGACGATAGCTGGGATTGGACGCCCGGCAGCCGCCGTGTCCGCCGCCTGAACGAGGCGATTCTCTCCAGCGCCACCGGTGCGCAGAGCTACGATCCCGATCATTATTCCGGCTTCAACCCCAAAACCGAGCAGTACAACTACAAGTATCTTGGCGAAAAGCAGATGCTTGCGAGCGTACATGCGCAGCATTCGCCCGAAGTGACCTGCCCCTACGATGGCGGTGCGACCGCATGCCCCGAGGCATGGGAAATGCGCCATATGTACATCGTCGAGGCGACCCCCCGGCGCGATGCGAACAATCCCGGCGCGCTCGACAAGTCCACCGAAATCTATCTGGACGCCGAAGTGTGGTTCGAGCCGTACATCGACACCTACGACCAGAAGGGTCATCTGTGGCGCACGCACATCTACTGGCTGGCCTATCGTGACCGCCCGGTGCCCGATGCCCGCGTTGCGATCTACCCGTTCAAGCGGGAGTTCGTAGTGGGTGCGGCCTCGGTCGATACGCAGGGCAACTTCTCCACGATGTGCTATCTGCCCGGCCAGCACACGCCTGAGCGCGAATGCTGGTACATCAACATGGGCGCCGTCGACAAGGACTTCTGCACGGTGAAGTCGATGGTAGCCGCGGCCCCTTAAGCCCTCGGGCCTGAGGAAGCCTTATCGCTGGTTAGAAACTGGCGCGGAGCAAAGCGGTTAATCCCGCAGAGCTTCGCGCCAGTTGTTTTTTGAGCCGTTCGCTGTCGGTTCAGCCAGGTTGCGGAACCGCCGGCCGAAATCACTGTTTCACTCTTCACCTTTTACCGCATGTCGAAATCGCCGGGGTTCGAGCGTCATTGTGGTAGGGGATGCAATGATCCCTACCCACGTCCAATCAAGGAGACTTCACATGCAATACATCCTGATGCTCTATGTGAACGAGGCCGGGTGGCCCAAGCTGACGAAGGCCGAGCAGGAACAGGGGATGGCGGCTTATAGCGCGTTCAACGAGGCTCTTACGAAATCTGGCGTCCTGAAAGGCGTCAACCGCCTCCAGCCGAGTTCGACTGCGACGACCGTGCGCGTCGCCGATGGCAAGTCGCAGGTGCTCGATGGGCCCTATGCGGACTCGAAAGAGCAGACTGGGCGGCTACTACGTTATCGACGTCCCCGATCTCGACGTTGCGCTCTCGTGGGCGTCCCGATGTCCGGCCGCTGGTCACGGTATCGTTGAGGTGCGTCCGCTGTGAGCCGCGCCGGCGTGAGCTGCGCGTGATCATGGGATCAATAAGCGCGGAAACCAAAAAGGGAAGAATCGTGAGAAAATTAGCCGTTTTCAATAGTGTAACGCTGGATGGTTACTTCGCAGGCATCAACGGCGACATCAGCTGGACCCATAGGGACGGGCAGGATGCGGAGTGGAATGAATTTGTCGCAGGGAATGCAAATGCCGGAGGCGAGCTATTGTTCGGCAGGATTACCTACGAGCTCATGGCAAGCTACTGGCCGACGCCGCTTGCGATCAAAAATGATCCGGTTGTGGCCGGACAGATGAATAAGCTGCCGAAGGTCGTGTTTTCGAGAACACTCAGCAAGGCATCGTGGAACAATACCAAGCTGGTGAAGAGCGGCATGGCGGCGGAAATACGAAAGATGAAGAAAGAGCCCGGCAGCGACATGGCGATTCTGGGAAGCGGCAGCATCGCGTCGCAATTGGCGCAAGAAGGTTTGATCGATGAATACCAGATCGTGGTGAATCCCGTCGTTCTCGGAAAAGGGAGAACGATGTTCGAGGGTATCAAAGAGAAGCTGAACCTGAAGCTGATCAGGACGCGGACCTTCGGCAATGGGAATGTCCAGCTCTGCTACGAGCCGACGGTGTGAACGAGGAGCAGGCGCGCAGCACGGCGGACGCGGTCGCGCGCCGCAGTTACGGCAAGTTGGTCGCCTTTCTCGCGGCACGCACGCGCGATGTGGCGGCCGCCGAAGACGCGCTGTCGGAGGCGTTCGCTTCGGCGCTCAAAAATTGGCCGCTGAATGGCTGTCCGGCGAACCCCGAAGGGTGGTTGCTGACCGTCGCCAGGCGAAAGCTGATCGATGTCGCCCGGCGACAAGCGCATCGCCGTAATGTGGCTGGGGATTTGCAACTCCTGGCCGAAGAGCTGGACGCCGCCGTGGCCGACACGGAGATCCCCGATCAGCGTCTCGCGCTGATGTTTGCCTGCGCGCACCCGGCGATCGACGCCGGCATCCGCGCGCCGTTGATTCTGCAAGTGGTGCTGGGACTCGATGCGGCAACGATCGCGTCGGCGTTCCTGATGTCTCCGGCCACGATGGGCCAGCGCCTGGTGCGCGCGAAGAACAAGATCCGGGAGGCGCGCATCCCATTTCGCATCCCGGAGCGCGAAGAGCTGTGCGACCGGCTCGACACCGTGCTCGATGCGATCTACGCCGCCTTCACAGAAGGCTGGATCGACGCCGCTGGAACGGATATCGCGCGGCGCGATCTCGCCGATGAAGCGATATTCCTCGGCCGGCTGGTGACCGAGCTGCTGCCTGCGGAGCCGGAGGCGCTGGGTCTGCTCGCCCTGATGCTTCATGCGGAAGCGCGCCGCCGCGCGCGGCGTAATGTGGATGGCGAGTACGTACCGCTTGCCGACCAGGATCCCGCGCTCTGGGACTCGCGGATGATCGATGAGGCCGAGGCGATCCTCTTGCGCGCCAGCGTTTTGGGGTCGATCGGCCGCTATCAATCGAAGGTGCGTTGCAGTCGGCGCACGTTCATCGCCGTCGCACAGGTCACGCTAACTGGGCGTCGGTGGTGCAGCTATACGACGCGTTGCTGGCGCTCTCCGGGTCGCCGGTGGTCGCTATCAACCGCAGCCTGGCAATCTCGGAGGTTCATGGTGCCAGTGCCGCTCTCGAAGCATTGCTGGAAGTAGCCGCCGATGCGCGGCTCACCGAATATCAACCCTACTGGGCTGCACGCGCGGAGCTGCTGGCCAAGACCGGAGCATCCGCCGAGGCGCGTCACGCGTACGAAATCGCGATCGGTCTCGAGCGCGACCCCGCGGTCCGCGCTTTCCTCCAGCGCCGTCAGTCGGCCTTGCCGCGTTGATCTTCCGAACTACCGAGGATGGCCGTCTGAGCTCGCAGATTAGCTCGCAATCGTCTCCTGCGCGTTGCGGTCCACGTTGAAAACAACTGGCGGCACGCGCAAGCGATCGTCGGACTCGTAGATTTTTCGGATTTCGGGGAATGCTTCGTCTCCTACAAGCGTGAGGGGCGCGACCTCGTCGAGCAGCGCTTTTCTATCGTCGGTCAGCGCTTCGTCCTTGATTTCCATCAATCCCCAAACATCCCAAGGCAGCATTTCCATTCGATTGAGCGACGCGAGGTCGCGCACCACGTTGCCGGCGATGAACCAAAACCCGCACAAGCCGGGTATCATGGAGAGCCCGAAATTATTGGCGTCGGCGCGTCCGGAGCGGCACATCTCCCACGCGTCGCCGGCGATGATGAAGCGATCGCGCGGCACGTCGAGCGGATTGAAGTCGGGATTGAATGCCTTTAGCTGTAACGCGTCGAGTTGCGCATCGACCAATATCCAGCGCGCCTGTCCGGCGTTCCAATATTCGCAGACCCAGTGGTCTTCGAACTTGCCCTTATTGAAGTATGCGCCGAAGCCGCATCGTGGACGCGCCGGAATGCCTTGCTCGTGCAACATGGCGGATAGCATCAGCGAAAAATGACGGCATACGCTGGGCAATCGATGGGCGGGATCGCGCGGGTTCGCGAGCGGGCGCGCGTCGAGGGCGTGAATTCGCGTCAGCATTTGCGCAATCGGACGAATGTTTCCGTCGTCGCGCTGCTCTTTGGACAGTTTGAGATCGTACAAAAAAGGTGCCATGTCGCGATGAATCAGCACACCTTGTACGACTTCACATAACGCCGCGAGGTCGTTCGGCAGCGCGCTCAACTCCGCCGCATGCGCACCCGGCGCCGTCATCGGTCCATAGCCCTGGTAGTATTCCTTCGGATTTTCCATAGCGGTCATGCTTATGGTTATAGTTCCGTCCGGGCCGCGTTCTCAAATGGCAGCGTCACACACACACTGGAAAGATACCGCTCGAGATTCTTCAATGAACCCTCCCAGCCGGCGAGCGCAATCGAATCGGATATCTCTTCGATTGACAAGCGGGCCTCTCGCTCCGCCTCCGACTCGGTAGCGGCGGCGCCAATCATGTTAGAGCCTCCGCCAATCATGCCGTTCCGATTCCGGTTGGCGACAAACCAGAACCAGGTCTGTTGAGCGGTCCATACCTCGAATCCGATCCCCAAGTGATGTTTGCTAATGCGCATAAGTCATCCTCGTGAATTGATTAGGCCTTCGCCAAGTATTCGGCGAGGCGATCGAGGCTGCTGATCCATCCGCCCTTGTGCGCGTCGCGCGCAGTGACCGACTCGAAGATGGCCTGGCGCAGAGTCAGCTTCGTCTTCCCATTGTGCTCCTCGAAGGTCAGCGTCAGGATCGTTCCTGGTCTGGTAGGATTGCCCTCAGAATCTGCCCAGCTCCCGGCCATGACGAGTCGCTGCGGTTTGACGATCTCGCGATAGACGCCCTGCGTCCAATGATCGTCGCCGTCGGGGCCCCGCATGTGGATTCGATAACTGCCGCCCGGGCGCAGCTCGTTTTTAAGGATGGTGCTGGTGAAGCCTCGCGGACCGAACCAGTGGACCATGTGTTCGGGCTGGGTCCAGGCCTTGAACACGAGGTCTCGCGGCGCATCGAAGATGCGCTCGATGACGAGTTCCCGCTCGGCCATTTGTGTGGCGGCACTATTTTCTGCGGTCATCTTTTTTCTCCTTCAGTTGCAGCTCGCGCTTTTGGAAGTCGCGCAGAAAATCGTCCAAGCGGTCGAAGCTCTCGTCCCAGAAACGGCGATAGTGCTCCAGCCAATTCGCGGCATCCTTGAGCGGACCCGCCGCAAGCCGGCACGGCCGCCACTGCGCCTCGCGGCCGCGCGCGATGAGACCAGCGCGCTCGAGCACTTTGAGGTGCTTGGAGATGGCGGGAAGGCTCATCTCAAAGGGCTCGGCTAGTTCAGTGACCGAGGCCTCACCGGAGGCGAGGCGGGCAAGGATCGCGCGCCGGGTGGGATCGGCGAGGGCAGCGAAGGTGATGTTGAGATCAGGCGACATGCAGTGCATTGAACCGTTCAGTTAAATAACCTATTGGTTAAATATATCCGTTAACAGTCGATGTCAAGGGGTACATGTAGCTGATCGCTTGAAATGGCCCCGTGATCGCTTGAAATGGCCCCGTTCGAGGCGTCCGCGGATAGGAAACGGCCAAATTGCCATTAGCACGGCTAATCTGACAGAATAACCGACCGCCCACTGGCCGTCATGGTCTGATCATTAGCACGGCTAATCTGACAGAATAACCCGACCGCCCACACTGGCCGTCATGGTCTGATCGCTTGATTTGATCATTTCAAAGGGCTTTACGACGTGGCCGCCCTCGCGCTGTCCGTTGGCGTGGCGACCGCTCCGAAGTTCAACCTCAGTCGCGTATAAGCCCCCGCTCAAATTCGCGTGCCCAGCAGCGCTTCACGTACCTCCGCCTCCAGCTCGCGTAGTTTACAGCCGAGTGTTCCGTCAGCGTAGCTCCTCCCCAAAGTGCCTGACCGGAAAAGATCGGTAACAGTACGCAGTTTTTGCGCTACCAGCACATCGTAATCGCCTTCGAGACGAATAGTACCGAGATCGTCGAAGACAGAGGCATACTCTTCGAGCCGAACATCGTTGTTTTGGGTATCGGCGAACTTCCGAATCGCACGCGCGAGATCTGCGGCGGCGACTTGAGCTTGCGTGTTCATCCTTTTTCTTGAGGGCTAGGGCGTGCCCCTAATACTTTTTTCGCTCTTCATGTTCGAGACGGTTCGCGATTATATTGACCAGCTCCTGGGGTTGCGTTCGTAG
>JBGPNU010000202.1:0-6658 GCA_041487675.1 Binatus sp. (SeqCode) | reverse complement strand
GGCCCGTCATCAGCGACGCCCGCGCGGGCGCGCATACCGGCGAGGCCGAGTAATGCTGCGTCAGGCAAACGCCTTCGCTCACAAGATGGTCGAGTGTTGGCGTGCGCGATGCGCCATGGTTGAAGCATCCGAAGTCGCCGTAGCCCATGTCGTCGGCGATTATCAGCACGATATTCGGCCGGTCCGTCATCTCATGAACCTCAACCGATTTCGTATCACAAAAAAGACGGCCCGGATGCGATCGCATCCGAGCCGTTAGCTCACACTATTGAAATTGCCGGCGCCTACTCGCGCTCCTGGAAACCCTCGAGGTTGCGCGATCGCCCGGTCTGGCGGAGTTTGCGCAATGCCTTCGCCTCGATCTGCCGAATACGCTCGCGCGTGACGGCGAACTGCTTGCCGACTTCCTCGAGCGTGTAGTCCGTTTTCTGGCCGATGCCGAAGCGCATGCGCAGGATTTGCTCCTCGCGCGGGGTCAGCGTGGCGAGCACCTTGCGCGTCTGCTCGCCGAGGTTGCCCTGGATTGCGGCCTCGACCGGCGAGGGCGCGAGTTCGTCCTCGACGAAATCGCCGAGCGAACTTTCCTCCTCGTCGCCGATTGGCGTTTCGAGCGAGATAGGCTCCTTGACGATTTTGAGTACCTTCTGAACCTTGTCCAGCGGCATCTCCATCTGTTCCGCGATTTCCTCGGGCCCCGGTTCGCGGCCGAGTCGCTGTACCAGCAGACGCGTGACCCGCAGCAGCTTGTTGATAGTCTCGACCATGTGCACCGGGATTCGGATCGTGCGGCCCTGGTCGGCGATCGCGCGCGACATCGATTGCCGAATCCACCAGGTCGCATAAGTCGAGAACTTGTAGCCGCGCTGATACTCGAACTTGTCCACCGCGCGCATCAGCCCGATGTTGCCTTCCTGGATGAGATCGAGAAAGCCGAGACCGCGATTGGTGTAACGCTTTGCGAGGCTGACGACCAGGCGCAGGTTGGCCTCGGTCAATTCCTTCTTCGCACGGCGGCTCTTGTCCTGTCCCGCCGCGATCGTCTCGAGCTTGCGCGCGAACTCCTCGCCGGTGTCTTTGACCTTCTTCTCGACTTCGCGAATCGTCTTTTGCGCCTGGCGAATCTTCGCCGCGATATCGAGCAGGTTTTCGCGGACGTCGTTTATCTTCAGGACATGGCGCCGATCTTCAGCCTCGGCCGCTTCCTTCAGCAGGTGGGTTCGCGAACGGCCGGTTGCCTCTTCGTATTTCTGAATCGTGTGATGCGAAAAGCGGTACTGCTGCAGGAAGGCGCGCATATCGGCGACCACCGCATCCATCAGGCGGCGCGACAGTAACATCGCGCGCAATTCCTTCTTTACGCGCTCGTTGTATCGGGCGAGATTCTTGTCGAGCTTGGGCTTGCGGCGCGGCCCGGGCTTGTTGCGCAGTTCTTCTTCGATTGCCTCGAGCTTGGTGCGCAGGTCCGTGAGCTTCCTGGTCGCGAGCGTCAGGCGTTTCAGCTGACGCTCGTCGGCCTCGGGGCCGCGTTCCTCGTCGGGATCATCGGGCGTTTCGGGAGCATCCTCGAACACGTCGCGCAGGTCGGATTCGCCGGCCTCGACCCGTTCGCCGACCCGGATAACGAAATCGAGCATGATCGGCGAACCGAGCACTTCCTCTTCGACCTCGTTCTCGCCGGCTTCGATCCGCTTGGCAATTTCGACTTCCTGCTCCCTGGAAAGGAGCTGGAAGTTGCCCATCTCTTTCAAATAGAGACGAACCGGGTCCGACGACTCGCCGAGCGAATCGGTCGCCGGGGGCGCCGCTTCGGGAGCCTCTTCGGGCTCTTCCTTGCCCTCGACTTCGACCTCGTCGGCGCCTTCGGTCGGAACTTCTTCGAGGACTTTGATATCAAGGTCCTCGAAGCTGTCCAGCGCGGCGCGCAGGTCGGTAGGAGAGGCAACGTCTTGCGGCAGGTAATCGTTGACCTGCTCGAAGGTGAGATAGCCCTGCTCGCGGCCGAGATCGACGAGACCCTGTAGGTCCTTGCCTTCGTGCTTCTGCTTCATTCGTTTAAGCTTCCGTCCTGCGAGGGCGCCCGCCGCCGATGTTGCGCGCAACTCGGCCGTGATTACGACCGCAATCGGGGTATCAGGTAGCCTCATTTATACAGACGAGATTTCAAAGGCAAGTGGAGCAACGCCAAAAAATCCAGTCTAAGGCTCAACTCTATTCAAGTCAACTCACGAATCGCCGACTCCGCGCGATCAACCGGCGAAGTTCGTGTTGTCTGGCGGCCATTTTCGCAATTCCGCGCGGAACCAATAACATCATAAATATTATACGCATCGTTTGCCCATTTGGCTGCATCGGTCGAGATTTTCCCGGAGCGGCGCAGAGTCAATGCGCTGGAAATCGAGCGCCGGCATCGCTATTGAGAGAGAGCCTCGCATCTCGAAGAGCCTGTACGGAGCGGTATTTTTGGTAGTACACGCGCTAGTCCTCGCGCTTAGCTTCGCGATAATCCTGACCGGCTCGGAACTTTTCACCAACGGTGTCGAATGGGCGGGTCATCGGCTGGGCGTCGCCGAGGCCACGGTCGGAAGCCTGTTCGCCGCCGTCGGAACCGCCTTGCCGGAGACGTTTGTCCCGGCGGTTGCGCTGCTCACGGGCCGCGATTCTCCTGCGGCGCACACCGCGGTCGGCCTCGGCGCGATCGTTGGCGCACCCCTGATGCTCTCGACGGTGGCGCTGTTCGTCATGGGCGTCGCGGCGCTTGCGTTTCGGAAGCGTCGCGGCCGGATTGCGCTCCAGGTCGTTCGTGAAGACGCGCGCCGCGACCTCGCATTTTTCATTCCGGTTTTCCTGGGCCTCGTGATCGCCGGGACAATCGAGACGGGTCCTTTAGTCCGCCATCTTCTCGCCGCCGCGCTGCTGATGGTGTACGCGAGCTACACGGTCGTGATGCTGCGCCTGAAGCGCGCGACCGACGCGCGAGTCGATCACGGGCTCTATTTCGAATCGATCTTCGGTGGAAATTCGCTCCAGCCGCGGGCCTGGACTACGGCCGCGCAGGTAATCGCCGGAGTGGCCGCGATACTGGTCGGCGCAATCGAGTTCGTCGATCAAATCATCGTGTTCTCTGCCCATGCGCATCTGAATCCCGGCGTGCTCTCGCTGATGCTGAGTCCGCTCGCGACTGAACTGCCGGAAAAATACAACTCGGTAATCTGGATCCGCCAGGGCAAGGACCATCTGGCACTCGCCAACATCACGGGTGCGAAGGTCTTCCAGTCGTGCATTCCAGTCGCGCTCGGACTGGCGCTGTCCCCGTGGCATTTGACCAATCCCGAGTTGCTCGCTGGGACGATCGCGCTGGCCTCGGCGGCGATTCTCTTCATCAACCTGCGCGATTCGAAGCTGGGAACCCCGACGCTCGCAATTGGTGGACTGGCGTACGCAGTCTTCATAGTCGGGCTCGTGCATTTGGGCGCGCTCTGAAGTGTGGCCCGATGCGCGTTGTTTGACGCGTGGCTCGGGATGCACAATCGTGGAATGCGCGAGCGCAAATTCTGAAGGCCCCGGGACTGATGACCACCTACCAGGAAATTTCAGCGCAGTTTTATACCAACCGGCTGCTATTCGGCGATCCCGCGGATCCGGGCGTCGTCGCCGTCGAAATTGCATCCAGAACCGAAATCGATGTGTACAAGCGCCTCGCGGGCAAGCTTACCCGCGAGCGTCGCCCGCTCCGACTATTTCTCCTGGTTGACGACGCGGCGAGGCTCCGCGGCTTCAATGCTCCGCATCAGACGCGCGAGCTTGCCGGCGGCTTTCGCTACCGCGTTCAGGTTACCTTCGGCTCGCTAGACGCTCTGGAAGCCGCCAAGCGTCATCTGCGCAATACCACCGGCAAACCGGCAAACGCTCCTGACGCGCCGTATCTGGTGCTTGCCGATCCCATCGAGCAGCACCTGATGCTCACCGGGACCAGCTTTTTCATCGGGATGGACTTCAGCGATCTGCGCCGTCTGCAACTCGATATCGAGACTTACATCTCGCCGGGCTTTGAGTTTCCGTCCGCGGCGCGCGAGGGCGATCGCGTGATTGCGATTTCGCTCACCGACTCGACCGGGTTCGAGCGATTGCTCAAGGGCACCGAGATGGACGAGCGCGCGATGCTCGAGGAAATGGTGCGGACCGTCGCGGAGCGCGATCCCGATGTTGTCGAGGGACACAATCTTTTTCGCTTCGACCTCGAATATCTGGAAACGCGCGCCCGCCGTCACAAAGTTACGCTGCGCCTCGGACGCGGCGGCGGCGAGCTGCGCGCGCGCGCGTCGCGGATGCAGATCGCGGAACGATCGATCGCCTATCGCCGTTACGACATTCCCGGCCGCAATATTATCGATACGTGGATTCTCGCGCAGCACTACGACATCGGAAGCCGCGAACTCGAAAGCCTGGGCCTGAAACAGCTGGCCCTGCATTTCGGGCTGGCGCGCAAGGACCGCGTCTATATCGACGCGTCGAAAGTCAGCCAGTATTTCGACCGCGAGCCGGAAAAGCTCTTCGAGTATGCCCTCGATGATGCTCGCGAGACCCGCGCACTTGCCGAGACACTCTCGCCCAGTTACTTCGTGCAGGCACAGATTTTCCCGTATTCGTACCAGAGCGCCGCGCTGCGCGGGAACGCGACCAAGATCGACGCGCTCATGATGCGTGCGTATCTCGATGCCGGACATTCGATTCCCGCCCCGTCGGAACCGGCGCCGGTGGCCGGTGGATATACCGAGGTTCGACGATGCGGTGTCGCGCATGGCGTTCTTCACTGCGACGTTACCTCGCTGTATCCGTCGCTAATGCTCCAGTATCAGCACGCGCCCGCGGCAGACCGCCTCGGCGTATTTCTGAAGATGCTTGGCGATCTCCGCAGTTTTCGCGTGCAGGCCAAGGCGCTGGCGCGAGAACTCAAGGGCGCCGAGCGGCGCAACGCCGAGGCACTGCAGCAGACCTTCAAGATTCTGATCAATTCGTTTTACGGCTACCTTGGATTTTCGCTCGGCCATTTCAATGACTTCGGCGCGGCCAACGGCGTAACCAGGCGCGGGCGCGATCTGATTCAGCGCGCGGTGGCAGAACTCGAAGCGGGCGGCGCGCAGGTGATCGAGGTCGATACCGACGGGATCTATTTCGTGCCACCGCCCGCCGCGGCCGACGAACGCGGCGCCGACGCGCTCCTGGAGCAGGTCGCAGCGATCATGCCCGAGGGAATCCGGCTCGAAATTGACGGCCGATACGCCGCGATGTTCTCCTACAAGATGAAGAACTACGTGCTGATGGACGAATCGGGCAAGATGACGATTCGCGGCTCCGGACTGCGATCGCGCGGACTCGAGCGCTTCCAGCGCCGCTTCATGGAAGAGATGTTTCACCACTTTCTGCATGACCGGCGCGGCGAGATTGCGAAACTTCATGACGACTATCGCGGCCGTCTGTCGCGCCATGAAATCGGAATCGCCGACCTGATGAAGACCGAGACCCTGCAGGACTCGCTCGACACCTATCGCAGCAAAATCGGCGAAAACCGCCGCAATCTTGCGGCGTCGTACGAACTCGCGCTCAAAGCAGAACGCTCGTACCTGCCTGGCGATCAGATTTCGTACTATGTGACCGGGCGTGGAGCGAACGCGAAAGTGAACGCCGCCGCAAAGATGGCGTCGGAATACGATCCGGCCAATCCCGACGAAAATGTCGAGTACTACCAGGCGAAACTCGCAGAGCTGTACGAAAAATTCCGGGTCTTCGTCGATCAGCCCGGCCTGTTTGTGCCGGCAGCGGAAGACGAAGGCAAACCGGTTCAGCTTTCGATGTTCGACACCCCGCAGACCAAATCAGAAGATCCGGGAATCGAGCCCGTAGAGTAGCCTCGAACCCCACAATTGATCGATACTGCGGCTCCGCGCGGAGGAAAATGATGGCTCAGGACAAAGCGCAACTCGACTGGGGCAAAATCAAAAATTTCTCGAAGCAAGTTTCGAGCGATATCGGCGCGGCCATGCTGGGAGCGCTGAGTTATATCGGCGATCGTCTGGGCATCTTCAGCGCGCTGGCCGACGCGGGTTCCGTCACCAGCGCGGGCCTCGCCGAGCGCACCGGACTCAGCGAGCGCTATCTGCGCGAATGGCTCAGCGCGATGGCGGCGGCGGGATATGTGAACTACGATCCTGCGGCAAAGACCTATGCGATGCCGGCTGAGCACGCTATGGTCCTCGCGCGCGACGACTCGCCGTTTTTCGCCGGTGGCTTTATCGAAATGATCGTCCCGCAAATGTCGATCGCGCCTAGAGTCATGCAATCGTTCAAAAACGGGCGGGGCGTGGCGCAGAGCGAGTATCCGCCCGAGACCTGGGAGGCGATGGAGCGTTCGTCAGCCTCGATGTACCGGCATCAGCTGATTCGCAAGTGGCTGCCCGCGATGCCGCAGGTGATCGCGAACTTGACCGAAGGCGGCTCGTCGCTCGACGTTGGATGCGGAAGCGGGCGCGCGGCGCTTGCGATTGCGGCCGCGTTTCCGAAGGCCAGGGTCTTCGGCTTCGATGCGCATCCCGGGTCGCTCGAGCGCGCACGCGCCAACGCCAAGACGGCGGGTCTCGGCGACCGAATCAGCTTCGATGTC
>JBGPNU010000201.1:0-6662 GCA_041487675.1 Binatus sp. (SeqCode) | reverse complement strand
CGCTGCACCGGGGGTAGGAGCAGAGCGGAAAGGGAAAGGATTCTTTTCGCCGAAACCTCACGCAGGTTTCGGACTTCCCGTCGGGAAGATGAGGATGCGGGCTTCGCCCTGTTAGAAGTATGAATGAGGAGAGGAGAAAAATCCTGCGTTGGGTGGTTCCCTCGCCCGTGTCGGGAGGCGCCACCGGCACACGGGTGGGTGAGGGACATTTGTGCGGCGCGATTGTCTGGTGCGCCGCGAGAATTGGGAAAGGTCCCTCACCCGACGCTCAAGGTCTCGCGTCGGCCGTGTGTCGGTGACACCTCCCGACACAGGGAGAGGCAAGATTAGCGCATCCGCACACTCGGAAGACGTGATAGGCTTGCCGGGAACGTATCACCCACCACGGGGCCGATCGCGACTGTCAATCTCGACGCGGCGATGGCGTGGGCGTGGAAGCCAAAAAATATTCAACCGTCGCGCGCGACGAAAGGAACCAGGTGCAATCATGCTCGAGACAGGAAAACCGTTTCTTAATTTCAGTCTCCCGAATCAGGACGGCAAGCAGACCAAGCTCGGCGATTTCGCCGGCAAGTGGCTGGTGGTCTATGTGTATCCCAAGGACGACACTCCCGGCTGCACGATCCAGGGGAAGTCGTTCACCGCGACCAAGGCGGATTTCGACGCGGCCGGGATCAAGGTGGTCGGAGTCAGCGCGGACGACGTCGCCTCGCACAAGAACTTCTGCAACAAGTTCGCCTTCACGATCGATCTGCTCGCCGATCCCATGGCGGAACTGCTCAAGGCCGCCGGTATCGGGCAGACCGATTATAATGGGACCAAGTACTGGAACCGCACCAGTTTTGTGATCGATCCGACCGGCAGGCTGCGCAAAGTTTACGAGAAAGTAAATCCGAATGGACACGAGAAGGTCCTGCTCGACGATATCAAGGCGATGCAGAAGCAGGGGCCAGCCCCTGCACCCAGGTAAGGGAAGAAGAGAGCGGCCGGAAGCGAAACCTCACGCAGGTTTCGCGCTTCCCGGTAATTTCGAGCGTTGCACCTCTCCCTAACCCTCTCCTTGGACAAGGAGAGGGGATAAGAGGGGCAATTCAGGAAGATACGAAACTTGCGCGGGCGTGTGTTGGTGGCACCAAATGATGCGTTTGCTTATGCGCGCCGATTTGATTTGATAAGCTGTGGTGCGGCGGTATTTTATGGCGGGCGCCTGAATTTCGGGCGAAATTTATCGTCCGATAGTTGAATGGCCTCGTACTCAGCCTGCCTGATGACGCAACGGGTTCAATACATTCCAGGAGGAATGCATGCTTAAGAAGATCGCCGCCGTGGCCGGCGGCGTTTTCATCGGCCTCATCATAGCTTTTGCGCGCGTCGGCGCGTTTCCGTTCTGGGGTTCCGGCACCGACGCCTCGAAGGCGCCGTCGTCGCAGCGAGCGCAAGCTGCTCCAGTCGCTCCGCTTCCCGCGCCCCCGGTGCCCGGGGTTCACGTAGCGCCTCTATCCGAACCCGCGCAGCCCAACACTCCTGAGCCCAACGAAAAAGTCGGTGTGATTACCTCATTTGCTCCGCTGGTGAAGCGCATGATCCCGGCGGTCGTGAGTGTGAATGTTGTACAGGACGTGAAAGTCTCGGGCATGCCGTTCGGCGGTATGGCTCCTGGACCGGGCGGCGGCGGCGGCGACGACGAGGGTGGTGGCGGCGGTGGTGAGGACAACGGGGGTGGCGGTGGCCCACCGGCAATGCCGGGCGATCCGTTTGACCAGTTGCGCCGCTACTTCGGACAGGGGGCACCGCACGATTACAAACAGCACGGGCTCGGCTCGGGCGTAATCGTGTCGCCCGACGGATACATCCTGACCAACAATCACGTGGTCGGCAACGCGGAGGAAATCCACGTCACGCTGATAGACAAGCGGGAGTTTACCGCGAAAGTAATCGGCAAGGATGCGAAGACCGATCTCGGGCTTATCAAAATCGACACCAAGGACGCATTGCCGGTCGCGACGCTCGGAGATTCAAATTCGACCGACGTCGGCGACTGGGTAATCGCAATTGGTAATCCGTTCAACGTCGGAATGACGGTGACCGCGGGAATCGTGAGCGCCAAGGGACGAATCCTCGGCGGCGACTACGACGATTTTATCCAGACCGACGCGTCGATTAACCCGGGCAACTCGGGCGGGCCGCTGATCAATACGCGCGGCGAGGTAATAGGTATCAACACCGCGATCTACAGCCGCACCGGCGCGAACAACGGTATCGGCTTCGCGATTCCCATCGACATGGCCAGGAACGTGATGGACCAACTGAAGGCGCACGGGCGGGTGGTGCGCGGATGGCTCGGAGTGGAAATCCAGGAAGTGACCGCGGACCTCGCGCAATCGTTCGGACTCCCGAAGCCGGAGGGTGCGCTGGTCGCGAGCACCGACAAGGACGGACCGGCGGGCAAAGCCGGTATCGAGCGCGGCGATATCGTGCTCAGTTTCAACGGGCATCCGGTGGCCGACGAGCATGAGCTGCCCGCGCTGGTAGCGCAGACGCCGATCAATCAAAAAGTGCCGGTCGAGGTGATGCGCAACGGCAAGCGCTTGAGCTTGAGCGTCGTGATTGGCGAGCGCAAAGAGCCGCAGGTGGCGTCGGCCAAGAGCGAGGAGCCGGGCGGCAATTGGGGGATGCAGGTCGGAGACATCACGCCGGAAATCGCACAGCAGTTCCATCTGGAGACGACCAAGGGCGTCGTGATCCGGCGGGTGGCGCCGGACAGTCCGGCGGCTGAAGCCGCATTGCAGCCGGGCGACGTGGTGCTGGAAGTGAATCACGACAAAGTCGGGTCGGTGGCGGATTTCGTAGCCAAGGCGAAGGACGCGCAGACCAAGAAGAAGTCGGCGCTGCTGCTGGTGCAGCGTCAGGGGGCGACATTGTACACGGTGATCAAGCCGGCCGGCGAAGCGCGCGGCTAGGGCAGGGGCCAGCCCCCGCACCCAAGTGAGGAGAGAATGGCCTCTCTTAGTAGTTCGAACAGGGCGAAGCCCGCATCTTCCCGACGGGAAGTCCGAAACCCGTAAGGGGTTTCGTGATTGCCTCTCAATAATTGCTAGTCAATGCGCGGCGCGTCGGGCATGCTCGATGCGCCGTGCATTTCTATGGAACTCACGCGAAAATGTGAAGTGTTGATCGCGGGCGCCGGTCCGGCGGGACTCGCGACCGCGCTTTACCTTTTGAAGCGCCGGCCCGAACTCGCGGGCCGAATCGTCGCAATCGAGAAATCGGCGCATCCGCGATTCAAGGTTTGCGCCGGCGGCTTGATTCCCAAGACGATGCTCGCCCTCGAGGAGCTTGGAATCCCGCTCGATGTTCCCGCGGTCGAGGTAGTCCGGGGCGAGGCGCGAACGCCGGCCGGGAGCGTCGATTTGTCGCGCGACGGCGACGTGCTCTGCACGATCGTCCGGCGCGACGGATTCGACGCGATGCTGGCGCGGGCGGCTACGCGCGCGGGACTCGAGATAGTCGAGAATGAGCGCGTCGTCGCGGTGAGCCAGGATGCGGACGGCGTTCGGGTCAGCACCGAACGCGGCCGCTTTGAGAGCAGGATGCTGGTCGGCGCGGACGGATCGGGAAGCCGGGTGCGCCGCGCGGTTTTTGGCGAGCGCAAGGAGACGACCGGCCGCGCGCTGATGACGGATATTGCGGTGAATCCGGAATCGGCAGTCGAGTTTCGCGAACGCTGCTACCGATTCGACTTCCGATGCGTCAGCGGCGGAATCAGTGGCTACAGTTGGTCGTTCCCGTGCATGATCGGCGGCCGGGCGCATCTTAATGTCGGAATCTACGATCAGCGTCCGCGCGAATTCAGTGAAAAGGGAAGCGAGCAAGCGCGGATGCTGGCCGAACTCGCTGCGGCCTTTCCGGAACTTCCACTCGATGCGATGGTCCGGCGAACGATGAAGTGGAACTCGTTTCCGATTCGATGGTTCGACGCCGCGGACAGATACGCGCGCGGCCGCGTAATCTTGGCCGGCGATGCGGCCGGGGTGGATCCGCTGATGGGCGAGGGTATTTCGTGCGCGTTCGAACATGGCAGGCTGGCCGCAGGAGCGATCGGCGCATATCTCGGCGCTGACGAGGACGCGCTCGGCGCTTACGATCGTTCGCTTCACGAAAGCGCGGTCGGGCGAAAGCTGGCCAAGCTCGCGTTCGCCGCGCGTCATTTCTACGGCCAACATCATCGGGTCTTTTTCAGAGTCGCGCGAGCGAGCCGCCGCGCGCATGAGATCGGCGTGGATTGGTACAATGGCGCGCGCCATCTCGACGAGCTACCGACGCATCGTCTGATCGCACGATGGCTTCGCGCGGTTCTATTAGGTGCGCCCGTGCGGTAGCATTCTCGAAGACGAATAGGACGTTGCGCGGAATTTGGAATTTTGGACCCTCACCCGACGCCTCGAAGACTCGCGTCGGCCTCTCCCTGTCAGGGAGAGGCAATTAGCAGAATGTTCTATTAGGTGCGCCCGTGCGGTAGCATTCTCGAAGTCGCTCGCATTCCAAGCAGGCTAGAGGTATCAGGTGGCGGATCGAGTACGAGTGGCGGCCTCGCGAAAGCGCGGCGGCGCGAAGCGGCCGGCGAAGAAGGCCAGGCGCCGGCAGCCGGGAATCATATTTCTGGCGGCGATCGCGGCGCTGATTATCGGATTTCTCGCGCGCCGAATGATGCTTCCGTCCGCAGTGCATTACATCGCGCATCGTCCGGCGGAGGAGCCGCCGCGAGCCGGCGATGTTGAAAGTCCGGCGACGACCGATGACGGCGCAGAGTCCAATGCGCGGGCGAATCAGGACGGCGGCTCCGATTCGGAGCATCTGACCACCGGTGATCGACGGGAACTGGACGCGATCATCAAGCACAAGGCGAAGTGACTAATCGGGGTATGTGCCGGGGTTAGTGAAAGCGATGGGCGCGGCGATGCAGATAGCGGACGACATGGGATTTCGAGTCGAGCTCGAACGTCCGCCGGCTCGAATCGTGTCGCTGGTGCCGAGCTTAACGGAGACGCTGTTCGCGCTCGGCTTCGATTCCGAAATCGTTGGCATAACAAAATTCTGCGTCGAGCCGGCCGAGGCGGTCGCGTCGATTGCGAAAGTAGGCGGCACCAAGAACCCCGATGTCCGCGCGATTATGAAGCTCGAACCCGAGTTGGTGATCGCCAACGCCGAGGAGAACCGCCGCGAGGATATCGAGCGGCTGCGGGCCGGCGGGATCCCGGTGTTCACGACCTATCCGCGCACGGTGCCCGGAGCGGTGGAGTCGATCCTGCGGATGGGGCGGGCGCTTGGGCGCGAGGCCGGCGCTGCCGCGCTCGCCAAGGAGATCACGCTAAGTGTGAGCGGAATCGAGGCGGCGCTCGGAGTATGGAGCAAGCTTCGGCTGCGAGTCTTCTGCCCGATATGGAAGAAGCCGTGGATGTCATTTAACGCCGACACATATGCGCATGACGTGCTCAGGATGCTCGGCTACAACAACATCTATGCTTCCGCGGGCGAGCGCTATCCGATGGTGACGCTGGAGGAGGCAATCGAGCGGCGGCCCGATATCGTGATACTGCCCGACGAGCCGTACGCATTTGACGAATCCGACGTCGCCGAGATGAAGAGTCTGTTACCGCCAGCGCTCGGGCGCCGGGTATTGATAGTCGGCGGACGCGACCTTCATTGGTACGGCGTTCACATGGTGCGCGGGCTCAAGTCGCTGGCGGAAAGAATGGCGCGGGTGCGCGCCGCGGTCATATAATCGTCGCGCATGACGAAAAGGTGAATCAGCATGTTCGCAAAAATCAGCCTGAGTTTGACCGCCGCATTCATTCTGATGGTGGCGCTGATGATCGGGGCGCCGCTCGCGGGCGCATCCGAGGGCGCGCGGCCGAATGCGATATCCGCACCGCATACTTCGATATCAGTTGATCGGCCGCCGAGCATCGTGGTTGCTGAAGACGACGATCAGTCGAGCGACAGCGCCGAAAGCGATAGTAACAGCGATTCCAGCGACTCCAACGATTCCGCCAACGGCAATCAAAACGGCGACAGCGATCAGAACGGCGACAGCGATCAGATGAATCAGCAAAATGCGGGCAGTGTTCAGCAAGCCGCGCCGCCGGTGTTCCAGGCGCCTGACTCCGACGCGGGCGAAGCGGGGCAGGCCCCGTTGAACTCCTACCCGCAGCAGGTGAATCCGAATCAGTAGGCCCGGCGCGGTCGCGCGACTAAAGTGTGGCGGCAAATTCCCCGAAATTTCACGCAGGTGGAGTTCATCCTGAGCGAAGCCGAAGGGGACTTCCCGTTGAGAAGAAAAATAAAGATGCGAGCGTAGTCTATCCTGAGCGAAGTCGAAGGGCCCTGTTAGAAGTATGAATGCGGAGAGTTCTGGTTCCCTCGCCCGTTGTCGGGAGGTGCCACTGGCACACGGGTTAGGGTGAGGGACATCTGTGCGGAGCGATTTGTCTGACGCGCCGCAAAATTAACAGAGGTCCCTCACCCGCCGCTCAAGGTCTCGCGTCGGCCTCTCCCGATACAGGGAGAGGCAATTGAATTGGAAAGGGCCTGTTTGAAGTATGAATGAGGAGAGGAAGCCGCCTCGGCTAGGAGAACAATCATGGCTAATCCACCGCTCAGCG
>JBGPNU010000200.1:0-6666 GCA_041487675.1 Binatus sp. (SeqCode) | reverse complement strand
GCATTTCATGTCGGTCTGCCCGCTGATGCGGGCGCGGTGCTGATCATCGAGCTCGACGGACTCGAGGCCGGACTCACCGTTTGTGCAGACGCGGTCGCGGGCATGGCGGAGTCCAGTGGGGCGACGACGGTGAAGCTGGCGCGAGATGAGTCGGAGCGTGCGCTGCTGTGGAAGGCGCGCAAACGCGCGTTCGGCGCAGTGGGCCGCCTCGCGCCGAATTATGCGACCCAGGACGGCGTCGTTCCGCGGACTTGCCTGCCACAAATCCTGCGCGTGATTAGCGATGTTAGCCGCCGCTACGACCTGCGCATCGGCAACGTCTTTCACGCCGGCGACGGCAATCTGCATCCGATCATCCTCTACGACGAGCGCGAACCGGGCCAAGTCCGCCGCGCGATCGATGCCGGACGCGAAATCCTTAAGGCCTGCATCGAGATGGGCGGCAGCCTTACCGGCGAGCACGGAATCGGCGTCGAAAAACTCGGCGAGATGCCGCTGATGTTTTCGCCCGACGATATTCGTGTGATGACCGAGTTGCGTCATGTCTTCGATCCGATGGATCGCTCGAATCCCGGCAAGGTTATTCCCGCGCCCGGCGCATGCGTCGAGGTCGCATTGCCGCGACGCCAGGTTCCGATCTAGGCGGGCCGGCTAGCGGGTATCGTGGCTGTCACTACGACTTCAGAACTGGCGAAGCAGATCACGGCGCTGGTCGGCGTCGGCCACGTTCGCGAGCCGATCGACGCTGAGCGGGCCGCTGCGCACACGATCGTCGAGCCAATCAGCGTCGAGGAAATTTGCGAAATTGTACGGATGTGCGAGATCGATCGGATCACCCTCGCCGCGTTCGGCCGGGCGCGCACCCTCTCGCAAATTCGGCCGTCGCCCGTCGCGCTCGGCGTATCGCTCAAACGGATGGCGCGAATTGTGGCGCACGAGCCCGACGACATGACGGTGGTGGCAGAAGCCGGACTCACGGTCGGCGAACTAAATGCCGCGACAGCGTCGGCACGCCAGCGACTTCCCGTCGATCCCTGCGATCCCTACCGGACGACTATCGGATCATTGATTGGCGCGTCGCACGCCGGACCGCTTCGTCTTTCGGAAGGGACCTCGCGCGACCTGCTGATCGGAATTCGATTCGTCGGCCATGGCGGCAGGCAAGTTCACGGCGGAGGACGAGTTGTCAAAAACGTCGCGGGTTATGATTTGATGAAAGTGATGGGTGGATCATTCGGAACACTTGGCATCATAACCGAAGCGACATTCAAAGTGCGTCCGGTTCCGCCGCGGTACAGTCTTGCGATCATGCGTTATGAACGCGCCGCCGACGCGTTCTCGGCCGCACGCATGCTGAACGATGCGATCCCGCTGAGTCATCTCGAGATTTTGAGTCCGGCTCTCGCGCGGGAACTCGAAAGAGCACTCGAACCGTCCGGCAAATTTCTTCTGGTCGCCGGATTTTCGGGAAGTTCACTGGAGATCGGCTACCAGGCTGAAAAAATCCGCGAACTGGCTGGCAAGCACGGCGAGATTCTCGACGATGATGATGCTTTCAGAGAATACCAACTGCTGCGCGATATCGATTTTCACTCGAGGCCGCTCTCCGCACAGATTGCCGTTGCGCCCGCGCGTCTCGCGCCGGCACTCGACGCGTGCGGCTGCGAATTTCGCGCGCATGCCGGTTCCGGAGTCGCGCAAATATTCCTCGTCGATGAAGGCTCCGCGCAATCATCGCGAAATGCGGTCGTGCGATGGCGCGAAGCTGCGCATTCGGCACGCGGCAATCTGCGGGTGATCGCCGCCACTCCAGCCATTGCCGAGGAGTTCAAGTTTTTCGACACGCCGAACGACGGAGCGCTCACGCTTATGCGCCGCCTCAAGACTGCATTCGATCCGGCCGGGATCTTTAACCCCGAATGCTTCGTCGGGGGAATCTGATGGCCGAAGCTGCCGCCACATCATCAACGCCGCGTCTCGACGTCTGCGAGTACGATCTGCTGTTCGACTGCGTTCATTGCGGACTTTGCGCCGAGGCGTGCCCGACCTACGTCGCAACTCGATGCGAGATGGACTCCCCGCGCGGGCGAATCTATTTGATGAAATCACTCGCCGAAGGAGCCATCGAACTCGACGACGATGCGGCCCGCCATCTCGATTTGTGCCTTGGTTGTCGCGGATGCGAGACCGCGTGTCCGTCTGGAGTTCATTACGGACGCCTGATTGAAGGCGCGCGCGCGTTCGTCGAGCGAAATCATCGTCGTGGCTTTCTCGAACGAGTCAGACGAAACATCATCGGCGCGATCTTTCCATATCCCCGGCGGCTCCGGATGCTGCTCGCACCGCTTAAGCTCGTCGAACGCGCAGGACTCCGACCCGCTCTCAGAGCCATCCTGCCCGGCGCGATGCGCGACTGGCTGGACCTGCTTCCACCGCTCGGGCCCGATTCTCGCCCGCTCGCGCCCGCGCTCATCGCTGCGCCGCGCGCCGGCGCTCCGTCCGTCGTGGTACATCGTGGATGCGTCACGCAGGTGCTCGCCAATTCGGAGAACTTGAACAGCGAACGTCTGCTCGCAGCCGCCAGCTATCATGTAATTCAACTCAAACCAACCGCGTGTTGCGGGGCGCTCGATCTACACTCGGGGAACGCCGCGCGAGCCCGCGAATTTGCACGCGCAAACATTCGCGCGCTCAAGAATTCCGGCGCCGACGCAATTCTATCGGCGGCGTCGGGTTGTTCGGCCGCGATCACCGAATACGCCGAGTTGCTCAAGCACGATCCTGAGTTCGCCGAAGACGCACGCATCGTCTCCGCCAAAGTGAGAGAGCTGAGCTCTCTGCTGCTCGCGCCGCCGGCGCCTCCATGGCGCGAGCTGCGATGCACCGTGACCTATCACGACGCGTGTCATCTCGTGCATGGACTCGGGGTCCGCGAGGCGCCGCGAAAATTGCTCGCGTCGATCCCGGGCGTGACGATCATCGAGATGACGGAGTCCGATCTCTGTTGCGGCTCCGCTGGATCCTACAATCTGACCGAGCCGAAGATGGCGCGGGAACTGGCGCGCCGCAAAGCTGACAATATTCTCATGACCGGCGTGGATTACGTCGTGCTCGCGAATCCCGGATGCGAGTTTCAGATCGCGGCCGAATTGCGCCGGCGTGGCGCGAAGACCAGGGTCGTGCATCTCGCGGACTTCCTTGCGATGGCGGCAGTTGGTGATTCGATCGGATGAGCATCGAACCGCATGAAATCAAGCTCTACTTCGCGTACACCAGTCCCTACACATATCTCGCGATGCAACCTGCTTACGCCCTCGAGCGTTCGCATCGCGTGCGCGTCCGATTTATCCCATACGGCATTAATATCCGCAGGGTTTACGGTCCGCTCGATCAAAATGACGCCGATCGGCGCAAGGTCCGCTACCTCTATATCGACGCGCGGCGGATCGCGAAGGAACGCGGACTCATCATCTACCCACCGAAAAAAATTTTCAGCTCGCGGCTCGCCTTTTATGGCGGTCTCTACGCCGAACTACATGGACAGTTCCGCGCTTACTCAGATCGCGTGTTCGAACGCTTCTGGAAACAAGAACTCGATGTTGAGAGTCGCGATGCGATTTCGGCGATCGTCGTGCAGCTCGGCCTCGACCCGGCCGGGTTTCTTGACTATGCCGACCGCGACGCACGCGCCGACCTCGATGCGTGCTTCGCCGAGGCGGATCGCGACAAGGTTTTCGGAGTGCCGACCTTCATCGTGGACGGCGAGCCATTCTGGGGTGAGGATCGAATTGATTGGGTGATTCGAAAGCTCGACGCGATGGGATTGCGCCGCTGAAAGTTTTTGAGTCTTCCCTAAATCGTCGCGGGCGCCGCGATCAGAGATCCGGACTGGTGGGCAGGAAGGTCTCGCCCATCAGGTAGGAATCCACCGCGCGCGCCGCCTCACGCCCTTCCCATATCGCCCAAACGACCAGCGACTGCCCGCGACGCGTGTCGCCGGCGGCAAACACGCCGGGCACGCTCGACATGTAGTTTTCGCACTGCACGTTGCTGCGCGGATCGAGCTTGAGGCCAAGTTCCGAGACGATGCCCTCAGGCTCGGGGCCAAGAAATCCGAGCGCAAGCAGCACGAGGTCGCACTCGATCTCGAAATCGCTGGCGGGAATTTGTTCCATCACCATGCGGCCGTTGTCGTGCTTCCAGTTGAGCCGCACGCCGTGGAGCTTTTTCACCACACCGTTTTCGCCGGAAAACTTGCTGGTGTTGATGCTCCAGTCGCGCTGCACGCCCTCTTCATGCGAGCTCGAGGTGCGCATGATCATCGGCCAATCGGGCCAGGGCATTTCCGCAGTACGCTTCTCGGGCGGCATCGGCAGCAACTCGAACTGATGCACCACGCTGGCGCCCTGACGATTCGAGGTGCCCAGGCAATCGGAGCCGGTGTCGCCGCCGCCGAGGATTACGACCCGCTTTCCGTTCGCGGTGATCTCGGACGCGGGATCCAGTGCGTCGCCGAAGTTGCGCTTGTTTTGCTGGGGCAGAAATTCCATCGCGTAGTAGATTCCCTTGAGCTCCCGTCCGGGAATCGGCAAGTCGCGCGGCTTGGTCGCGCCCATCGTGAGCACGATCGCGTCGTACTTCGAACGCATCTCATCGGCGTGGAGGTCGAATCCCACGCGGCAGTTGGTAACTATCTCGACGCCCTCGGCCCTCATCTGCTCGACGCGGCGGTTCACGATCCACTTTTCGAGCTTGAAGTCGGGAATTCCGTAGGTCAGCAATCCGCCCACCCGATCAGACCGCTCGTAGAGCGTCACCGAATGGCCCGCGCGGGCGAGTTGCTGCGCGCACGCCAATCCCGCCGGACCCGATCCCACTACTGCAACCCGTTTGTCCGACTTGCGCGCGGGCAGTTGCGGCGCGACCCATCGCTGCGTCCATGCGTGGTCGATAATGTTCTTCTCGATGAGTTTGATCGTGACCGGATCGTTGTTGATGTTGAGGACGCAGGCTTCTTCGCACGGCGCCGGGCATATCCTGCCGGTGAATTCAGGAAAGTTGTTGGTCGAATGCAGGCGGTCGATCGCCTCGCGCCAGCGGCCGCGGTAAACCAGATCGTTCCAATCGGGAATGATATTCCCGAGCGGGCAACCCTTGTGGCAGAACGGGATTCCGCAATCCATGCATCGCGCGCCCTGCGCGCGAAGTTTCTCTTCGGGCATCTTGAGATCGAATTCGCGCCAATCCTTCAGGCGTTCCCCGATGGGGCGCCGCGAGGGAGTCTCGCGCTTAATCTCCATGAAGCCCGTAATCTTGCCCATCGAAACCGTGTTCTCCGCAATCAGGTCTGATTGGTTAGTCGATTAGTCAGTGCATTACTCACTTATGCCTGTGCTGGTTAAACCGCGGCGAGCCGCGCGAGATCGGAGTTCATGTTGAGATGTTGCCGTTCGAGCACCATGCGGTACTCAGTCGGCAACACTCTGACGAACTTCGCGGCGCATGTTTCCCACTGGTCAATGATTCGCCGCGCGACCGCACTCTGCGTGTACTGGAAGTGACGCACGATCAGCGCGTGCAACTGTTTGAGCTCATCGGCGGCATCGATCGGCCCCAGCTCGACCATCCCGAGGTTGCATCTCGATGGAAACGAACCGTCTTGGTCGAACACGTACGCGACGCCGCCGCTCATGCCGGCCGCGAAGTTGCGTCCGGTTTTGCCGAGCACCGCGACCAGTCCGCGCGTCATGTATTCGCAGCCGTGATCGCCAACTCCCTCGACAACCGCATGAGCACCGCTGTTGCGCACCGCGAATCTCTCGCCCGCGACGCCGCGGAAGAACGCCTCGCCGCCGGTCGCGCCATAGAGCGCGACGTTTCCGATGATGATGTTCTCTTCCGCCTTGAAGGTCGCTTCTTTCGGCGGGCGCACCGCGATGAACCCGCCGGACAGTCCCTTGCCGCAGTAGTCATTCGCATCGCCCTCGAGGTAAAGCGCGACGCCCGGCGCGAGCCATGCGCCGAAACTCTGGCCTGCGGAACCCTTCAGATGAATCTGTATCGTGTACGGCGGAAGACCCTCCGCGCCGAAATGCCGCGACACTTCCGCCGACAGCATCGTTCCAACCGTGCGATTCACGTTGCGAATCGGCAGACGAATCTCGACCGGTTTTCGATTCACCAGCGCATCGTGGGCAAGCTCGATGATCTTGTTGTCGAGCGCGCGTTCAAGTCCGTGGTCCTGCAGCTCGACGCAATGCAGCGGTTCGTCGGGACCGGCGTCGGGACGGCGCAGGATATTGCTCAAATCGACGTTGCGGGCTTTCCAATGCGTGATCGCTTCGTTGGCGTCCAGGCATTCGACGTGCCCAACCATCTCGGCAACGGTGCGGAAACCCAACTGCGCCATGTATTCGCGCAGCTCGTCCGCAATGAACATCATGAAGTTCACGACGTGCTCGGGCTTGCCCTCGAACTTCTTGCGAAGCACCGGATCCTGCGTCGCGATGCCGACCGGGCAGGTGTTGAGATGGCAGACGCGCATCATGATGCATCCCGAGGCGACCAGCGCGGCGCTCGCGAAACCGAATTCCTCGGCGCCCAGCAACGCGGCGATCGCGACGTCGCGGCCGGTCTTGAGTTGGCCGTCGGTCTCGACGTGGATTC
>JBGPNU010000199.1:0-6684 GCA_041487675.1 Binatus sp. (SeqCode) | reverse complement strand
GAAATTGATGATCGACAACCGCAAACGATCGGTGAAGATCGCCCTCCCCGGCAAAGGCCTAGCGATCCTGCAACACCGCGCCGGCGAAGTTGAAATCGTCATCATCGGCGAAACTCGCCACAAGCCACTGGAAGGCGAACGACTGATTGTGAATCTGCCGCAACCGGTAATCCTAAACACGGCCGACGACTCGGTTCTGATCGACGCAATCATCCTCGCCGAGTGACGCAAGACACCGCTCCCGCGCAAGCGCAAGCGCAGCGTTAGTTTGCCATTTGTAAGACCTGCGAAAGGATTCGGCGATCCGACTCCCGACGGCGCATTCCTCGTTGCCATTGCGCACTCCGTGCGCTAGAACTCATCCGCTAAAATTTGGGCGTCACTAAATCCCGCCAAGACGCAAAAGCACAAAGAAAAGGCCGTGCACGTTTGACTTAGGCCGCATCACGACCCTAGCATGAAGGCGGGCTAATTCTAGTTAGGGCTTTGCTTTCACAAAGCCGTGGTAAATAAATTTACGGGAGATAAATTGAAAACAATCTTGATGTTCATCGCACTATTTGCCATAGCAGGAACAAGCTATGCCGAAGAGTTCACGAAACCTTACGATTTCGTTTCTGAAATTATCAAAGAACTTGTTCAAAACGACACCATTAAAATGGTTGGAGCGGAGGAGTTAAAGGAAGCAACTGCCTCTGGCAATACTATGCAGATTATGTCGGCAATGATTCGCCAAAGCACCCGCCAGAATCTCGAACTTCGAGCAAATATAAATACACTAAAAGGAATGCATCTTAAGACGCCATCCGATGGTTCCCCCAAAATGTTCGCTGACATATATCAACAAAAAGTCGAACTGTACGAAATGATGAGCAATATCGCTGAAAAGTTTATGTCAGGCCCAAAGCCTGGCGTTGATTTCGGCAATCTGGCGGCGCAGATGCCAAAAATAACGGCAATGTTAGAGCAAAACGATATCACTTTGATCAAAGTATCTCCTTTGGCATTCATTGCGTTGGTAGATATGAAAGAAGACAGTCAAGGACATGCAAATCACTTGGTAATATCAAAGAAAGAGCGTCAAAAACTCTTAAGCGAACTGAAAAAACATTTTGGCGAAAAAATGAAAATGAAAAATCAAGATGGGCTTGTAAGCTCGGCATCTGTCCTAACATCATATCTTGAAAATAATGGGTTCAAGAATGCCGAAGATCCATTTTGATTAGCACGAGTAGGATGGGTGGAGCGAAGCGCAACCCATCACAATAAATGGAACCGACAGGCATGATCGACTGCCGCGGCGATGGAATACTCGGCGGACCTTCATGACGGGGCCTCTGATGAACTAGCCTGATGGGTTACGCTTCGCTGCACCCATCCTACACCCCTGACACTGGGAAAATGTGGAGCGAAGCGTAACCCATCACAATAATACGTAACCACGGGACATGACCGACTACCGCCGCAATCGAATACCGGGCGGGACTTATTTTTTCACGGTCAACATTGCTGAACGACGTAAAGATTTACTGGTGCGTCACATCGAAGCGCTTAGAAACGCCATCGATTCCGAACAACAGCGCGCACCGTTTACCGTTATTGCTTTCGTCATCCTGCCCGATCATTTGCATGCAATCTGGCGCCTGCCATTCGGCGATTCGGATTACTCGAATCGCCGGCGGAGAATAAAGGCGAATTTTTTGAGGGCGCTGCCGGCGAGAGAACGGGGGTCTGATAGCAAGAGAGACAAGGGCGAACGCGGAGTTTGGCAACGGCGATTCTGAGAACACACCCTTCGATACGAAGACGATTTGCGGCGGCACGTCGATTACCTTCACTTCAATCCGGTCAAGCACGGTTACGTCAAGCGGGTCGCCGATTGGCCGCATTCGACATTTCATGCTTACGTGGAACGGGGTTTGTATTCCATCGACTGGGCGGGTGGCGGTGTTGACGGGGATGGGGTTTACGGTGAACTAATTTGATGGGTTGCGCTTCGCTCCACCCATCCTACAACCAACGCGACTCGACGAAGAACTCTCCGCGCTTATGGACATCGGAAGCATGTAGATCGTGGTAGCCCCTCCGCCGGCGTCTCGGTCGAACTCGTTCCTGACTCAATCGAGAGCAAAAGAAATGGCGACTGGGTACAAAAGTATAGCGACTGGGTACAAAGCGGCGTGGTTGCATACTAGCGAGCAAACAAACCCTCCTTGTATAGTGCGCACCAATGAAGACCGCGACCCATCGCGGTGCTTCATCCCACGGCAAAAATACTGCCTGTTAACCAGGCGACTAACTTTGCGAGGAGCACATGAAGATGGATTCAACCAAAAAGACGGAAGTAACATCAGAAAGAAAGGGAAGCTATGTCGGCGCAGCGGCGATCCTGCTCGCCGGTGTATTGTTCAGTGCGACGGCGGCGGCGGTCGATTCGTTCACTTCGACTTATAAGAACGGCAGTACCACGGAAAATATCACTGGCAGAGAGCCGACGGCGGCGGGCACGTATCCGGTTTTCATTTACGCCGTTGGCACCACGGAGACGTTCACTAACGCTTCCGCCATCGCGGCAATCACCGGCATGGCGAACCGCGGTTACGTTTCCGCGACCGTGCAGTATCCGAACTCATCCTTCGGTAGCTGCACCACGATCGGCGGCCGGGCGAAGGCCATTTTTGATCCGACTAGCGCCACCAGCGCGGTAACGGCTTTGTGTGCGCGCGCCAAGGCGGATTGCAGCAAAGGCATCGTGGTCGGCGGTTTCAGCCAAGGCTCGATTATCGCGACCTTGGCGAAGAACACCGAACCGCGGGTGCAGGCCGCGTACGGTATTGGAGATCACAATAGTTACTCGTTTTTTAATCTCAGTTCGTGCATGAACAACGGCAACCACACGCTATCGAACACCCGGCTTCGGATCGTGAACGGCGAAGTCGATACGTTCGGCGGTGGCAACCAGAACGCGGTGCGCACCAAGGCGCAAGCCGTCACTGGACTGACGTGCACTTCCACGTCGACGTCGTGCCTGCAGAGCAACGGCAGCGGCTGGATTATCGTGCTTAATGGGCAGGTATCGGACGGCCAAGCCGATCACTGTTACATGCGCGCGAGCGGCGGCTGCAGTGGCAGCCAGAGCAATCTGGACCAGGGGTGGGCGAACGGCGCCGATCCGTGGGAGCTAAACGCGAACCTCGACTGGTTGACCGGCTTCACGTCGAAGTAACGTCGGACTCACGGGAGAGACGCGACCAACCGTCGTCGTACAGAGGCTTAGACTCGCGGCGAACGTCGCAACCGACGACGGCTAAATTAGAATCATCTACGGGGTAAGGGTGTTGGCCCTTACCCCTTTCTTGTTTCGTGTTCCATGCGCGGTTCCTCGCTCGGAGCATTCGCGCGCACGCGCGCTCGTAGTAAACTCAAGCCAAGTGGTTGCCTCGGTCTCGATGTCTCGTGGCGGTGAACCGAACTGACAAGATCTCCCCGCGCCCCATTCCTTTCCGCGCGCGATTCGTCGTGCCGGTGCTGCTGGCCGGCATGCTCGCGGTGATAGCCATCGCTTACTGGAACCGGTCTTCGGACACGCCGGCGCCGCGCACGGCCGAAACGCCGAGACCCACACCAACTCCCGACGTCACCCGCAACGCCGCCGCTGGCTATGCTCCGAGAGGCGCTTTCCCGAACGTGAGTCTTTCCTTGACCGGCATCACGCGCCGCGGCAACCAGGCGATCGCGCTTATCGACGTCGACGGTGGATCGACCCGCTCTTACACCGTGGGTCAGGATCTGGTCGCGGGAATGTCCATTCGCGCGATCCTCGCCGACCGCGTCGTGCTCAAGTACGGCGACTCATCCAAGACGCTGTATCTTAGGGGCGATGCGGGGCGAAGCGCGAATCGTCGCGCCGATGCCGCCTCGCTCGATCCGCCGGAGTACGTCGAGGGCTACAAGGAGAAGAACCCTGACATCGATCCGCAGCTGCTGACGACCAACCGCATCGCAAACGCGAAGGAATTCCTGAGCGAGGTTAAGCTCGCTCGCGGCCCGCGCGGCGGCTTCATCGTGCAGCAGGTGGAGCCGGAAAGTCCGTACGAAAAACTCGGCCTCGTTCCCGGAGACGTGATATATAGCCTCGATACGCCGGACAATATCAACATCGATGAAACGTCGATGGAAGCGGCGATGGCGCAGCGCGAACTCCAGATCGAAGTTTATCGCAATGGCAGCTTCGTGCTGCTGCGGCATCGGCTCGATCAATGAAGTAGAGCACCGGCAGGATGGGTGGAGCGAAGCGCAACCCATCACAGATGGGGCCTATGGTGAACTATCTTGATGGGTTACGCTGCGCTCCACCCATCCTACACTCGCTACACTCGCTGATTACCCAACGTTACATCACACGGACCTTAAAACATGCGTTCACGTCATTGGGAACGACACCGCACCGGACATATCGGCTGGCTCCGCGCGGCGGTGTTGGGTGCGAACGACGGCATCGTCTCGACCGCGAGCTTGGTGCTGGGCGTTGCCGCGGCGCATGCGACGCACAGCAACATACTAGTCGCGGGGGTCGCCGGGCTGGTAGCGGGCGCCATGTCGATGGCGGCCGGGGAATATGTGTCCGTGCATTCGCAGGCGGACACCGAACAAGCGGACCTCGATCGCGAGCGCAAGGAACTCAAAGCCGACGACCGCGGCGAGCGCAAGGAACTGGCGGCGATCTACATCGGACGCGGCCTCGACCCGGCGCTGGCGAAACAAGTCGCCGATCAACTCATGGCGCATGACGCACTCGGCGCACATGCCCGCGACGAGCTCGGCATTTCCGAGACGCTGCGCGCGCGCCCCATTCAGGCGGCGCTTGCGTCGGCCGGCAGCTTCGCCGCCGGAGCAGCGATGCCGCTCCTGGTCACCGCCATCGCATCGGAAGCGAGTCTGATCCCGGTTGTCTCTGGAACTTCACTGGTGTTCCTCGCGCTCCTCGGTGCACTGGCGGCGCGGGCGGGCGGCGCGAGTATGGCCGCGAGCGCGATGCGCGTCACGTTCTGGGGCGCGCTGGCCATGGGGTTGACTGCCGGCGTCGGGGCTTTGTTCGGGACTACCGTCTCGTGAGCGCGGCTGTTTTCTCGCGGAGTCGCCAGAGCTGACGCATGTCCCTGCGGCGAAAATTTTATCGCGGGCGCGATTTTCGTCGTGCGACTTCCATTGAGGAGCTGCGGCAAATGGCGCTGCGACGCACGCCGACTTTTGCGTTCGAGTATGTCGAGGGAGGCGCCGAGGACGAAGCGACGCTGCGGTGGAATCGCGCGGCGCTTGACGCGATTCGGTTCGTGCCGAGCACGCTGGTCGATACCAGCACGCGCCATCAGCGGATAAATCTATTCGGGCGCGAATCGCCCGCGCCGCTCATCATCGCGCCGACCGGCCTGAGCGGCGTGCTGCGCCATCGAGGCGACGTCGCGCTCGCGCGCGCCGCGGCGGCGGCCGGCATTCCGTTCACGCTGAGCACGGTTTCCAACGTGCGGCTCGATGAGGTCGCGCGGGAAGCCGGCGGCCGCCTGTGGATGCAGCTCTACCTGATGAAGAACCGGGAGATCGGCCGCGACATCGTGACGCGGGCGGATCGCGCCGGTTACGAAGCGCTGGTACTAACCTCGGATGCTAACGTGTTCGGGCTGCGCGAATGGGACCGGCGCAACTACCGCAAGCCCGGCTACCTTACGCTTCGCAATCTCATCGACGTCGCATGCCACCCGCGCTGGGTGTTCGACGTCATGGTGCCGCACGGCTTGCCGCGCTTTGAAAACATCGTCGACTTCGCGCCGCCCGAATTTCGCGGCGCGCGCGGTGGCGTGCGCTACGTGCCGCGCCTGTTCGCGCCCGATATTTCCTGGGATGACGTCGCGCGCCTGCGCGAGATGTGGCCGCGCAAGCTGATCGTGAAAGGCATATTGAACGCGGCCGATGCGAAACGGGCGGCCGAGCTCGGCTGCGACGGCATTATCGTCACGAACCACGGCGGTCGCCAGCTCGATAGCTGCGTCGCGCCGATCGAGGTGTTGCCGGATATCGCGCGCGCGGCCGGCGCGCGACTTACCGTGATTGTGGACAGCGGTTTCCGACGCGGCACCGACGTGGTGAAAGCGATCGCGCTCGGCGCGCACGCCGTAATGATCGGACGGGCGACGCTATACGGACTTGCCGCCGGCGGGCAGGACGGCGTCAGCCATGCGTTGAGCTTACTCACCAGCGAGGTTGATCGCGTGCTCGGGCAGTTGGGTTGCCGATCCCTCTCAGAAGTCGGGCCGCAGCTCCTGGTTCGAGGCGACGCGCGTCTTACAACGTCATCATCCGAATGACCGCGATTGTCTCGTAGGCGACGGTGACCGTGCTCCGTTGAATGTACCCAAACAATCGGAAAAAGGAATAACATGCAGAAGATATTTCTAGCGCCAATTTCGAATTGTGCTGCTTTCGGGCTGCGGCAATAGCGCCCACTAGAACGGCGTCAATATTGGGAACAGGCGAATGCGACGACTGAGTCTCGCGGTAGCGCAATTTTATTCGGCACCCCTGTTGTCGATCTTGTTGCTCGGCACCATCGGCTTTTCATGGTTGTTCAACTACTCGTCGCTGCCGTTTTCCAATCCCGAGCTGCTGAAGCTCAGTGGTGGAGAGGGG
>JBGPNU010000198.1:0-6700 GCA_041487675.1 Binatus sp. (SeqCode) | reverse complement strand
GGCTACCTGGTTTCGTTCGGTCTGGTGACTGCGATTGCGTGCTATATGCTCGAGCGGCGCTCCTCCTTCGAGTTGATTACCGCGGTATCGGCGGGTGCGATGGTCACGGCGGCGGTCATCGCCGCGCTTGCGGTCATCGGCGGTCCCGACGCGCTCATCAAGACAGTTCACGACGATCTGATGCAGGGGATGACCCACGGACAGGAGTTCTACAAATTGCTCGGGATTCAGTCGGCGATTCCGGCCGACACGCAGGCGAGCATCGTTGCGCAGACGATGCGTCTGTCGCCGGCATTCGCGCTGATTCTCGCCGCCGGCGCGATGCTCCTCAATCTGCGCGTATTCTGGCGATGGGCCGGGCCGCAGCGGCTGACCTACAGCCTGTTTGGCGACTTGTCGCGATGGTCGGCGTCCGAGTGGCTGGTGTGGCTTCTGCTGGCGAGCGGATTTGGACTGTTCATCCCGATAGGCGCGGTCAGCGATATCGCGCTCAACGGCTTCATCTGTGTCGCGGCGATTTATTTCTGCCAGGGGCTCGCGATAGTCGGATTTTATTTTCATACGCTCGCGGTTCCGGCGATCGTGCGCGGGATAATTTATTTTGTCGTGTTCGCGCAGCCGGTGATGGCCGCGATCGTATGTATCGCGGGCGTCTTCGACTTGTGGATCGACTTCCGGCGGCTCAAACCCCCGAGCCCGGAAGCGAATAACCTGGGCGATTTCTTCTAAGCTGGGGACGGAAACGAGGCGATTTAGACAACGAGGCGGTCAGGACAACGAGGCGGTGTCAAGACAATGAACGTTCAAGTCATACTCAACGAGGACCTTCCCAACCTGGGCAGGACCGGCGACGTGGTCAAGGTTCGCGCCGGCTACGCCCGCAATTACCTGTTGCCGCGCAAGCTCGCGGTCGAAGCGGATCAGAAAAACCTCCACGCCTTCGAGCATCAAAAGCGCATCGCGTCGCATCGGCGCGAGAGCAAGCGCGGCGACGCGCTCGCGATCAAGACAAAAATCGAGGCGCTCTCGGTCACCCTGAATGCGCGCGCTGGCGAGGAGGGCAAGCTCTTCGGCTCGATTACCAACATCGATATCGAACGCCGGCTCCGCGAAATGGGCCTCGATATCGAGCGGCGCAAGATTCACCTGCCCGAGCCAATCAAGCAACTCGGTGAATTCACGGTGCCGGTCAAGCTCGATTCCGAGGTTGAAGCCAGCTTGAAGATTACCGTCGTGGCGCAACCCGAATGAGGACTTGCCCGATATGATCAAACTCTACGACTTCCTGTCCTGCCCCTACGGTCAAAAGGTGCGTATCGTGCTGGCCGAAAAGGCCCTGACCTACGACCTGGTCGCGGTGGATCTTACTCAACACGAAAATCGCAAGCCCGACTTCCTGCGCCTGAACCCGTTCGGACGCGTGCCGGTGCTGGTCGATGACGACACCACCGTGTACGACTCGACGATTATCAACGAGTATATCGAGGACGAGTATCCCGAGCCTCCGGTGCTGCCCGCGATTGGTTCGAGTGCGATGCGCTCGCGAGCGCGGCTGTTCGAGGATTTCGCCGACACCTCGTTCACGCCGCAGGTCGGACAGCTAATCGCCGAGATCTCCAAGCCCGAGGGCGACCGGGACCGCACTCGCGTTCAGCGGCTCCATCAATCAGTCGAGCGCGTGCTCGACTACCTGAATCACGAACTGCAAGGCAACAGTTTCCTCGCCGGCGAGTTCTCGGTCGCCGATATTGGTTTTGCGCCGCGGATGCTGGTGCTGGGCGAAATCGGAATCGACGTGCTCGGCAACAATCGGGGCAACGTCGATGCGTGGATCAAGCGGATGCTCGAGCGGCCGAGTATCCGCAATCTGCAAGGCGTCGCCGCGGTGCCGGTAGCCGGCGGCTGAAGAAAATTACCTCGCCCGTTCTTTCACGGGAGGTGCCACTGGCACCTGTGCAAGCGAATCTCCTAAATAGCCTCTCCTGACAGGGAGAGGCCGCGCCGCGTCTTCTCGACGCGGGTGAGGGTCCGCTTGCCAATGATGCCCTTCTCCGCCTTTCCGTCGCCTGCTCTGAAACCCACAGTTGCTGGGTGTTCTTCAACAGCCTGCTAGGATTGCCGAGTTCTGTTCGAGCCCGAGGTCCGAGCCCAGAGTGCCCAAGATCGATCCGCGCGGCGGCTCCGCAATGGAGTCAAGCCACACTGGCGACAGCGCTCGGTCATCGCGGCGGAGAATCATTTCCTACTTTGCGCTCCTGAATCTCTCGGTCGGTTTGGGAACGCCGTTAACCGGACTGGCCGCGATACCGATTAACTACATCCTGAAGGACAAGCTTCGTTTGTCACCGTTCGAGCTGGCGATATTCATCGCGACCGCCAGCGCTCCCGCTTATGTCGGATTTCTGTTCGGCTTCATCCGCGATCGATGGCGCCCGCAAATCTGGGGAGACCGCGCCTACCTCTTACTCGGCGGCGTGGTGGCTCTGGGAGCCTACCTGTGGCTCGGCCGAGCCGCGATCAAGATCGATTATTACGACCTGCTGCGCGGCGTCGTGATCGCCGCCGTCGCCTATACGATTATCGCCGCTGCCGCGCAGGGCCTGATGACCGTGGTGGCGCAGGCCCATCTCATGACCGGCAGGCTCAGCGTCGTTTTTGGATTCGGGATTTTTGTGCCTCTGGTGGTGTCGGCATTGCTCGGCGGATGGCTCGTTGCGCACGTCTCCGCGCGCGGCACATTCATCCTCGCGGGATGCGCGACGGCCGTGATAGTGGCGCAAGCGTTCTGGCAATTGGACGCGGTGGTCGCCTCTCCGCGCCGCGACTCCGAGGTCCATGAAAGCGGCTTCTCGGCAATCGCGCGCCTGCTGGCGCATCGGCCAATTTGGCCGGCCGCATTGATTTGGTTCTTGTGGAACTTCTCGCCGGGATGGGGAACTCCGATGTTCTACCATCTGACCCAAACGGTGAAGATTTCGAGCCAACTGTTCGGGACATTCACCGCCGTGCAATGGGGGTTCTTTCTTCCAACCACGTTACTCTACGGAGCGGTCTGCCGGCGGACGTCGCTCACGCAGCTTCTCTGGTGGGGCACGCTGGTGGCGATTCTCCAGGGTCCGATCATGTTCTTTGCCGATAGTGCCGGCAGTGCAATCGCGGTGGCAGTGGGGTTTGGCCTGTTTGGCGGCTTTGCGACCGCGGCGTACATCGATTTGATCATGCGCTCGTGTCCCGAAGGTCTGGAAGGAACCGGCGTGATGCTGTCCGGGGCTGCCCTTGCCGTGGCTACCAATTCAGGAAATTTGTTCGGCAGTTGGATTTACGCCCGAGGCGGATTTGCCCTGGCGGTTATCGTCACCACGCTCGCGACTGCGCTGATAGTGCCGGTGCTCTGGTGGGTTCCCGCGAACGTGACCGCAACTCGCGAAGGCGAGCGCGCCCCGTTCGAGCCGAATGACGACACGGCGCTGCTCGATGAGCTTGGCGACTAGTGCGAAAAAGCGCGCGCGCCGCCCGGAAACACCGGACGGCGCGCGCAGTGATGATGAGACTGACGAATCTGGAGACGGTTTGCCTAGATTAGACGATCCGCATCCGGGTTAATAGCGGGAATCCGCCCCGACTTCATCGTCATCGTTGCGCGTCGGGCCCACTCCGATTGCACGAAAAAACAGTTTGGCGGCGAAGAGTTTGTCGCCAACGCGTCCTTGAGACTTCAGGAAACCGCCATGCCGCTTGCAATGTGGGCATGCGATTGGGGCGCTCAGAAGTCCTGCGGTTTCTGGCGTAATTTTAAGGTCGAACTTAAACCCGCAACCTGGATTCTGGCAAATCGTGCGATAAACCACTCCATTGCTACCAGTTGCTCGCTTGGATTCATGTCGGCTGGCTGCTGATTGCATTTTACCCTACTCCCTTCCCGAGAGGTCGCGATCGACCACTATTAGCTGATGCTAGACTTAGACGTAAACACCGGGCGAAAGTTTCAAGCAAGCCCCGTGCTCCCATAGTCAGTTAGCAGACGGACGCATTATCGAGTAAAATCAAGCCAAATTAGGGATCGAGCATCTGTCGCCAATCGCATGATTTGCAGAAATGCGCAAAAATTCGTGCAATTTTTGCTACTGGCTGATTTTTCACGATTCGTGCAGTCCATCGCATAGATGCGATTCGGCAAAGGCTTTCGATAGTTTCGCGCTCAACCTATACTTGGCGGGCGGAACTTTCGAGGCGCATGAGGAGTCTCGCGAGCCGCATGACGAGAAAACTGAGACTTTTGTTCCGATGAGAACATTGGCGCTGGTGATGGCCGGAGGGCAGGGCACGCGGCTCCATCCGCTGACCCGGGATCGCGCCAAACCCGCGGTCCCGTTCGGCGGTAAATACCGAATCATCGACTTCGTGCTTTCCAACCTGGTCAATTCCGGAATCTACGCGATCTATGTGCTGGTCCAATGGCGCTCACAGTCGCTCATCGAGCACCTCAAGGATGGATGGCAGTTTGGCGGGATGCTGCCCGATCATTTCGTCATCCCGGTTCCGGCGCAGATGCGAATGGGTGAGACCTGGTACCAGGGAACCGCCGACGCGATATTCCAGAATCTCAACCTGATCGACGACACCAAGCCGGACCTGGTCGCGGTGTTCGGCGCCGACCATATCTACCGGATGGACATCCAGCAGATGGTCGAATTCCACTTGGATCGAAAAGCGGCGGTGACGGTCGCGACGTTGCCGGTGGCGGTCGAGGAGGGAAACCAGTTCGGAATCGTCGAGGTCGATTCAGGGCTGCGCGTCGCCGGTTTCGAGGAGAAGCCCGGCAATCCGGCTCAGATGCCGGGAGCGCCGGGGCGTTCGCTCGCATCGATGGGCAATTACCTGTTCAACCCCGAGGTGCTGCGCGAGGCTTTGATCGAAGATTCGATCAAGGAAAGCAGCCATCACGATTTCGGCCGCGATCTAATCCCGGCGTTGATCGACCGCGTGCCCATTTACGCCTACAATTTCATGACCAACCGGATCCGCGGCGACTCGGAGGTCAACCTGAGCTATTGGCGCGATGTGGGGACGCTCGATACCTACTACGAAGCCAACATGGATCTGCGCGACGCGCGCCCGCATCTCAACCTGTACAATCCTTACTGGCCGCTGCGCACCGCTTACTATGACCAGCCTCCCGCCAAATTCGTCTTCGATGAGAACGGGCGGCGCGGCCTGGCGCTTCATTCGACGATCTCGGAGGGATGCATCGTGTCGGGCGGCGCCATTCGCAATTCCGTGCTCGGGCGCTCGGTGTTCGTGCATTCGTATAGCCTGGTTGAAGACTCGGTAATCATGGACTATGCGGAGATCGGACGGCATGCGAAAATTCGCCGCGCGATTATCGACAAGAACGTCTATGTTCCGGAGGGCGAAGAGATAGGATATGACCTCGAGCGCGATCGTCAACGCTTCTTCGTCACGGACTCGGGCCTGGTCGTGATCCCCAAGGGCCCCAAGCGCGAGAGATCGGTACTGTAGGTGTCATCTGCACATTCATGGCCAAGTCCTGAGCTCGATCGCGCCGAATCGCCGGGTCCGACGCGTGGAGTGCTCAGCCGCGGAGCGGCGCCAGCGGGCTCTCGGAACGGCGCCGCGAAAGATTCGGACTTTCCGCTCGCGCGCGGAATCTCGCAGAGCGCCAGGTTGGAACTCGGGCTCAAGGATCGGCTGATCTTCTGGATCATGGTTGCCATGATCCATTCGCTAAGCATTCTCCCCGACTTCCTTCTGTATCCTCTTGGGGTCGCGTGCGGATGGCTCGCCTATCATCTCGACCGCCGCCACGTGCGAATCGGGATGCGCAATCTCGAGATCGCGTTTCCTGGGCGTATCGATGCCGAGCGCCGGCGAATCCTGCGCGCGTCGTACATGAATCTTGGCAGGACCGCTGCGGAGTACATCCGGCTCGGCGGATTTTTCTATCGCCGGCTCGGGCGCCGGGTCACCTACAATCGGCTCGACATATGGACCGAGCTCAAACAGAAACATCCCGGCAAGGGCTGGCTGATCCTGACTGCGCACTTTGGAAATTTCGAGTTGCTGCCCGCGGGACATGCGCTGCACGGGTTCCAGATAAGCCTGGTCCATCATACGCAGCGCTTCCTTGCTGGCGATGCGCTGATGACGTTCATTCGCGAGCGCGCGGGAGTGCAGATCATTCGCAAGCACAAGGCGGCGCGCGAGATGCTGCGGACCCTGATGCGCGGGGACATGATTGGGATTCCGTTTGACCAGAACGCCAAGCGCTCCGAGGCGGTTTGGGTTCCGTTCTTCGGCGAGTTGGCGGCGACGCCGAGCGGCTTCGATCGCCTCGCGATGATTGCGGGCGCGCCGGTGGTGCCGGCATTTATCGTCCGCCAGCCCGGCGGGCGCAGCCACGTAATCGAGATTTACGAGGAAATCGAGCAGCAGCGGTCCGGCGACAAGAACGCCGACGCCGTCGAGAATACCGCACGCTATCAGCAGGCGATCGAAGAGATGGTGCGGGCGCATCCCGAGCAATGGCTGTGGACGCATCGTCGATACCGCACCCGCCCGGTAAGTGGAACACCGTCCCTGTACGACTGAGTTCAGTTTTCACGATCGCTCACGCGGTTGATTTTCGCACCCCGGTCAGCGGACGGATCGATATCAGAATAATTATCGCGAGTGCCCAGGC
>JBGPNU010000197.1:0-6722 GCA_041487675.1 Binatus sp. (SeqCode) | reverse complement strand
CGCATCTTCTCCTGGCTAGGTAGGGTGCAGGGGCTGGCCCCTGCCCAAGGATGCGCGAAACCCACGGCGGGTTTCGCATAAACTTAAGTTCTCTCATTTTTTCCCTGCTCCTCCTCTTTTCCGCGGTTTGACAGTTTTTCCCGATCGCGCTATGAGCTTGAGTTCATAATATGAATCTTCATTCATTGCAGGGCGCTGGAGCCTGATTAGAGATTAGATGAGCGTTCAGGAACGGCATCGGCGCGAGCGTCACGCGCGCGGGCAGGCGATTCTCGCCGCCGCGGCCACGGTCTTCGCCAAGCATGGCCTGGAAGGCGCGACAATCGAGATGGTTGCGCGCGAGGCTGAAATTGCGGTTGGAACGATTTATCTTTACTTCGCCTCGCGCGACGACCTCTACTTGAGCCTTATCGCCGAGCGCGCCGAACAACTGCGCGCATGCTATCTCGAAATTTTCGCCCGCGGCCTCGACCCGCTCGATGAACTCAAGACGGTTGCGTCCGCGTACCTGAATTATCTGCGCGAATCGCGCGAGATCTTTTTGTCGCAGCATTCGGTCGTTTACACGCAGCTTCACAAGCGCCTCAAGCGGCAATCGGAATTGCGCAATTTTCAGCGCGTGATGGACCTTAGCCATGAGATCTTCGGACTTTGGGAGCACACGATTCGCCGCGCCTTCGTAGCCGGCGTGATTGCAAACTCGATGGGTCCCAAGAAGACCGCGGCGGTCATCTGGGCGAGCATGAACGGCGCCTTCATGCTGATGGGCGACGACAATTTCTTCCGCGATGTCACCGGGCTCAACCCGGAGCATTTTCTGGACGAGGCGCTCGAATCCCACCTTGCGGCCTCGCAGTTGAGCGCGGCGCATCATAGTGGAAACCGTGGGCTTGCACTTTCCCGAAACAAAAAAAAGTCAGTTAGCGCGGTTCGCACTTCCCGCGCACGGAGTATCAAAAACAGAAATTCAGAGGAGGTTGCGCTCCCCACGCCCGCGTAATCGCGACGGGAACGCCACCCAAGCAAAAGGAGAAAGGTTTATGAAATTCACCTGGTTCCATCTGATGCCGTACCGGTTCCTGCCGGAGGACTTCAAGGAAAAGTATCGCAGCGTGTGGGTCGATATCCCGCGCGACTTGTACGATCCAAAGCTCGGGCATCGGCTCTACAACGACTACCTCGATCAACTCGAATACGCCGATGCGATGGGCTTCGACGGGCTCGGCGTCAACGAGCATCATCAGAATGCATACGGCATGATGCCGTCGCCGAATATCATGGCGGCCGCGCTTAGCCGCCGCACCCGCAACGCCAACCTGGTGGTGCTCGGCAACTCGATCGCGCTCTACAATCCGCCGATTCGCGTCGCCGAGGAATTCGCGATGCTCGACGTGATCTCCGGCGGCCGCTTGATAGCCGGCTTCCCGGTCGGCACCTCGATGGATACCAACTTCTGCTACGGCGAAGTTCCCGCGACCATCCGCGAGAAGTACTACGAGGCCCACGACCTGATCGTCAAGGCCTGGAAGGCCAAGGACGTGTTTTCATTCAACGGCAAGTTCACCAAGCTGCGCTATGTGAACCTGTGGCCGAAGACTCTCCAGCAGCCGCATCCGCCAATCTGGATTCCGGGCGGCGGCTCGGTCGAGACCTACGATTTCTGCGCCGACCACGGTTACCAGTACAGCTTCCTATCCTACTTCGGATATATCGCGGGCAAGAAAGTTTCCGATGGCTATTGGGAAGTGATGGCGAAAAAGGGCAAGGAGCTGAATCCCTACAGCCTTGGCTTCGCGCAGGTGGTCGCGGTGGCGGAGACCGACGAGCAGGCGGAGAAGGATTACGCCCCGCACATGGATTACTTCTACAACCGATGCCTGCACGTCTATAACGGCTTCGCCGACGCGCCGGGCTATCGCACCGTCAAGACCATCAAGGCCGGCGTGCTGGGCCAGGTTGGCGATCAGGCCGCGCTCCGCCGCGAGGGTCTCAAGTGGAAGGACTTCATCGATCAGGGTTACGTGATCGCGGGCTCGCCGAAAACGGTTCGCGAGCGTCTGCGCGAAGCGATGAAGTCGCTCAACTGCGGGCATCTGATGGTCCTGCAGCAGATCGGCTCGATGCCGCCTGAACTGGTGCGCAAGAGCACCAACCTGTTCGCAACCGAGGTCATGCCCTACATGCGCGACCTGTGGAGCAACTTCGAAGATCGGTGGTCGCCCAAGCGTGACCTGCCGCAAGCGGACTTCGCAGTTCCAAATCCGGTCCATTTCGAGAAGCGGGAAGGCAACGGCAAGGTCCGGGTGGGAGCTGGCGCGGAGGCTCGCAGCGCAAAATGAACACGACGCAAAAACTCGCAAACGGAAAGTTTTCGATCGAGATGCAGACCTACGGGAGCGGCGAGCCGCTCCTGTTCATGCACGGCGCGGGCGGCCTGATGCCGGTCGAGCCGTTCCTCGAGGATCTCGGCCGCTACTTCAAGGTTTACGCACCACACTTCCCGGGTTACGGCGATTCGACCGGCAACGAGCACATCGATGACATCGCCGACGCCGTGCTCTTCTATCACGAGCTGATGGACGAGCTTGGCATCCCGGCCGCCAACGTCGTGGGACACTCGATGGGCGGGATGCTGGCCGCGGAGGTCGCCGCATTCGACGTGCATCGCGCGAAGAAACTCGTGCTGATCGCGCCGGCCGGTTTCTGGATCGACGAGGTACCGATTCCGGATCTGTTCGCGGCGCAGCTAACCGAGATCGCGGGACTCCTGTTCCACGATCCGAATTCTCCGGCGGCGCAGATGATGACTGCGATTCCCAGCGACTTCAAAGCGCTCGAAACGATGTACGTCGAGCGCGTGAAGCGGTTCGCCACGGCGAGCAAGTTCCTGTGGCCGATACCCGATCGCGGACTGAAAAAACGCGCCTACCGGATTCATGCGCCGACGCTTCTGCTCTGGGGCGACGATGACAAGCTGATTCCACCGGCCTACGCGAAGGAATTCTTGAGCCGGATCAAGAACAGCCAGCTCGAGCTGATCAAGAATGCCGGACACATGGTTATGTACGAGCAGCAGGAAGCGTTGGTGGGCGCGATTCGAAAGTTCCTGAAAGGCTGATCGCGCATTTTCAACAGATCGAACAACGGCCGGAGCGGAAACGCTTCGGCCGGTTTTCTTTGTGACTTTCGATTCGCGCGATCATAAGGCTTGCGAGATCGTCAATGTACGATTAGCGTCCCCTGCATGGACAAAACGGTAGATCCCAGCCCCGAAACCAATCTATCTCGCCTATCATCGGGAGCGGCTCCGCTGACGCTGTGGTCGCGTTAACAGATTAAAGGTTGACCCGAGCGCGCAACGGTTTTAAATTGCAACCACTATGAAAATATATGATTTCTCTATCGCTCCTAATCCCCGACGGCTCAGAATTTTCGTAGCGGAAAAGGGACTCAAGATCCCGTCTGAGCAAGTCAACATTCTTGAAGGCAAGAATCGCACGCCGGAGATGCTCGCCAAGAATCCCGCGGGCGGGCTGCCGGTGATGGAACTCGACGACGGCAGCCATCTGGCAGAGTCGGTCGCGATCTGCCGCTACCTGGAAGGATTGCATCCGGAACCCAACCTGATGGGCAAAGATTATCGCGAGCAGGCATTCATCGAGATGTGGAGCCGGCGGATCGAGTTGAACCTGTTCGGTGTGGTCGCGCGAGCGTTCCAGAATACCAATGAACTGTTCAAGGGCCGCATCAAACAATTTCCGGAGTACGGCGCGGCGCAACGCGAGACCGCGCTGCAGCAGCTTCAATGGCTCGATGCGCAAATCGGCAACCGGCCATTCCTCGCGGGCGATCGCTTCACCATCGCGGATATCACCGCCGAGGTAGCGGTCGATTTCGCCGAATTCGCTGGCATCAAATTTGACCCGGCGCTCAAGAATCTCTCGCGATGGCATAAGTCGGTATCGAGCCGGCCGAGCGCAAAGGCGTAGCGCGGGATTAATCAGGATCAATGATCAGCGACTTGATGGGTTGACTATCGCCGCTGGTCAGTTTTAAATTGCAACCATTATGAAAATCTACGAGTTCACCCAGGCACCCAATCCACGCCGCGTGCGCGTCTTCCTCGCGGAAAAAGGCATCAACGTTCCCCTCGAGCAGGTCAATATCGGGACCGGCGACAATCGCAAGCCCGAGTTCCTGAAAATTAATCCGATGGGCGGGCTGCCGGTGCTCGAACTCGACGACGGCACTCATATCGCGGAGTCGGTTGCGATTTGCCGCTACTTCGAGGAAACCAAGCCGGAGCCGCGCCTGATGGGCATCGATGCGAAGGACAAGGCGGTCGTCGAGATGTGGAACCGGCGGATGGAGTTGGAAGTATTGATGATGACGGCGAGCGCGTTCCGCAACACCAGTGATTTCTTCAAGGGACGCATCCCGCAGGTCAAGGAGTACGGCGAAATCTGCAAGGGCGCGGCGATCAAGCGCATGGAATGGCTCGACACGGTGCTCGCCGATCGTGAATTTATCGCGGGACCGCGCTACACGATTGCGGATATCACCGCGATGGTCGGAATCGACTTCGGCAGAACCACCGGAATCAAAATTCAGGAGAATCAGAAAAACCTCGCGCGATGGCATCAGGCGGTATCGAGCCGTCCGAGTGCGAAGGCGTAGGAACCTAACCCCCGGCCCCTTCCCTTGAGGTGATTGTGTGACTGTTGACACCATTGGAGAAAAGCCCTATATTTAATGGCATGCAGACACTTGATGCCTTCGACAAGCAGTATCCAACCGAAGAAAGTTGCAAGCAGTTTCTGGCCGACGTTCGCTGGCCGCACGGAGCGGTCTGCCCCCGATGCGGTAATGTGAAGGTCTTCGCGCTCAAGACCCGACCTTTTAATTGGGTTTGCAAGAGCGGCAAGCAGACACGCGATCCCGAAGGGACCGAAGTTACTTGCGACAAAAAGAACGGCTATCGGTTCAGCGTGATCACTCGAACCATTTTTCAGGATACAAAAATTCCGCTGAAAACATGGTTCAGGGTTGCCTACCTGATTCTCGTCAGCAAAAAGGGAATGAGCGCACTCCAAGTACATCGCGTGGTCTTCGGCGAAGACTCGACTCACGACTACCGAACAACTTGGTACATCTGCATGCGCTGGCGCGCCGCAATGAGAAGCGACGTAATCGATCTGCTCGAAGGCGAAGTGGAAGTGGACGAAACCTTCATCGGCGGGAAGGCGCACAATATGCACGCCAGCCAGCGCAGAGCCGCCGCTCTTACCGGAACCAAGGGCAAGGTCGCAGTCATCGGCGCAATCGCTCGCAAGGGAATGGTCGTAGCGAGAGTGATTGAGAACACCGATACCGCGACTCTCGATAGTTTCGTGCGCGAGACCGTGAGCCAGCGCGTGAAGCTCGTTGCGACCGACGAGCATAGCGGCTACCGGCTCTTGGGCCGCAACATGAATCATCGGGTGGTACGGCATAGCGCCGGTGAGTACGTGGTCGGAAGCACTCACACAAATACCATCGAGGGATTCTGGTCTCTGTTTAAGCGCGGGATCGTAGGCAGTTATCATAAAGTCAGCAAGCAATATCTGCCACTATACGTGAATGAATTTGCGTGGCGTTTCAATAATCGAAAAAACCCCGCAATCTTTGCTGACCTGATTGCGACGTGCAGCAAGTAGCCATCCCGACATTGCCGCGCTAAAGTACAAGGGTGGTTACCACCCGAACTACCGGCCAAAGTGGGCGAAAGCCCGTAAGCGAAAAAACGCGCGCCGAAGACGAGCGGCTGAGAAAAGAACTGCAAAACGCCGATATGAAAAAATTCCGCAGGGCGATTAGGCCGCTCATTGCCAGCGAAAAGAAGCATCCTAAACATCCTTCGGCGTAGTCTTTTGAAAAACGTCGGAAGCCAGATGACGCATGAACGCTCGCGCGGCGTTGTATATGTCGCGCGCACGTTCTTCGTCGTACGTCCCACGAACATGCATCGACGGGTTTCGCCAGGCATTTTTGATATCGCGAAGGTGCGCCGCTACGGCACTATATTGTTCTACTTGCCTTCTCCAGTCGGCTGTCGGTTTGGTCGATTCGATCCGGTTGATCTTACCGGCAATTAGACTCAAAGCTTCCTGCCAATTTCCATTTCCGATGTCGGGAATTTCAATGAGCGCCCCGAATCTCGCTAGGCCAGCCTCAATCGCGCGCATCAGATGGAACACGCAAGCGGTCCATCGTCCGAGAGCAAAACATTTCGATGCTTCTTCGATGTCCCAAATCGAATCTGGAAATCTTTCGGAGACTTGCTCTCCAAACTGGTTTGGTTTGTTGTAAAAATTTGTGTGGTCTGACGGGATCGCGAGTATCACAAGCCGCGACAACTCATCAATTAACCGCGACTGAACTTCCGTCATCTGCCGCGAGATTCCACTCCATGTGATTGTTTTGCTATCGACCGCTTCCTTGATTCGCGAAACCTCATCAAGAGTGAGACCCAATCCGAGCCGCTGGCAGTCTCGTTGCAGTTCGCCTAAAGCGCCAGCAAGAATCCCGATCCCGTCGTCGCTCAGAGAGCCGTCGTCGTCCCTCGCCAGCTCCAGCCGGACCAGCCACGTCTTGTCCATCCGCTGCTGATTGTAGTGCCGGAGGTCGGTCGCCCAATTCGTTAGCCCGCGGAGCCCCCTTCTGGGTCGTGATGCCTCTCGGGG
>JBGPNU010000196.1:0-6782 GCA_041487675.1 Binatus sp. (SeqCode) | reverse complement strand
GATTGTCGGTGCTGGAATACGAATCGAAGTCGGCCGGCGCGCAGCAATATCGCGCGCTTGCGGCGGAAATTATCGAGCGGCGGGGGCCGGCGGCAGAGTGAGAGGGGAGAGAAAAGATTGGGAAGAGAAGATCCGGATGCGAAACCCACACTGGGTTTCACGCTTCCTGTGACGAGGAAAAAAATAGGATGCGGGCTTCGCCCTGTTAGGAAAAAGTTATGACGGCCACTGCACCGGTTAGAGGTTTCTTGTTCTCCTTCAGACTTCTAACAGGCCCGTAGGGCCGCATCCTGATTTTCCTTTTGCCACAGGAAGCGCGAAACCCAGTGTGGGTTTCGCATCCGGATCCGCGAGTTTTGATTTCGAAAACCTTATCGATAAGGATGAAAAAATCATGAGGAAAACTTTGGGACGAGGACTTGACGCGCTGATCGGCGACGCGGGTGGGGTCGAAAATGGCGGCAACGTATCCGGCGCGGGCGCCGGCGGGGCGCATCTGACGACGGCGCCGGTCGGCAATATCAAGCCGGGGCCGTTTCAGCCGCGAATCCATTTCGATGAAGAGCGGCTCGATGAACTCAAACGCGCGATCCAGAGCCAGGGAATTATCGAGCCGCTGATCGTGCGGCGAATCGGCGACGCCAAGGATGGAAGCGAGGGTGTGCGTTACGAGCTGATCGCGGGCGAGCGGCGGCTGCGTGCGGCGCGCGCGGCGGGTCTGGAAGCGGTTCCGGTCGTGGTGCGCGAGCTCGACGATCGCGCGGCGCTGGAGATGTCGCTGGTCGAGAATATCGCGCGCGAGGATTTGAGTCCGATCGAGGAAGCGTTCGCATTCGCGCGCCTGGTCAAGCATTTCTCGCTCTCCCATGACGAGATCGCGGCGCGCGTCGGCAAGAGCCGGTCCTACGTCAGCAACGCGATTCGACTGCTCGCGCTGTCTACTCCGGTGATCGAAATGATCGCGTGCGGACAACTGACGGCGGGACAGGCGCGGCCGCTGCTCGCGATTGGATCTCCGGAGGCGCAGTTGTCGGCGGCGCGGCAAATCGCGGCGATGGGAATAACCGCGCGCGGCGCCGAAGAGATGACGATCGAGCATCGCCCACGAATCAAGTCAAAATCGGGCGGGCGATTGGGTACCGATCCCAATCTGAACGCGCTGGCAGAAGGATTGCAGCGCGCGCTGAAGCGCAAGGTCAGGATCTTCAAGCGGCGCGGGCGAAGTCCAGGACGAATCGAGATTGAATATTATGACGAGAATGATCTGACCGCGGTTGCGGAGATGATGCTTGGGAATTCGCGGGCGGCGATGCGCGCGTAGCGGGGGGAGGAGAGAAGATCCGGATGCGAAACCCAAACTGGGTTTCGCGCTTCCTGTCGGGAAGATGCGGCCTGACGGCCTGTTAGAAGTCGGCGTGCGGTGTCGCGAGTCAGTGCTGGCTTCGATGTCATCGTGTCGGCTTGCAGATGTGCAGCGCGCCAGACAATCGCGCCGCACAGATGTCCCTCACCCTAGCCCTCTCCCGACAACGGGCGAGGGAACCCAGACGGCCGAATCAAACCAAACAAGCCGGATGCGGTGTCTCCCACTAAAACGGCTTGGTCACCGTCAGGACCAGAATCGCGATCAGCAGCAGACTCAGCATCCCATGAATCACCCGGAACTCGCGCCGCGACGAATGGCTCGGGTTGTTTTCCAAAAACATGATCCGCCGATAAAAGCGCACGTGGTAAAAGAGCAGCACCGCGACCAGCAACAACTTCGCGTGCAACCATCCATGCCGCAGCACCGACGGATCCATCACGATCAGCAAAATTCCAAGACCGATCGTGATTGCCGCGCCGACATTGGTGCCGACTTCAAATAGCCCGCGCGCCACGCCCAAAAACCGCCCCTTCGGAAGTCCGACTTCTTCCGGTACCCGCGCGAGCAGGCTCGCGATCATCAACAGCCCGCCCATCCAGAAGATCACGCCGAAGATATGAAGTGCCAGTATGAAGCCCCGTATCGCGACCATCGTCTCTCCCCTAGATGCGTTTGATGTTGCCGGTTTCGATCTTGCGGGTCATCGCGAGCGCGAGCATAGTAACCGCCGCCACCGCCAAACAAGAGCATCAAGCCGGCGAAGGAGAAGATCCGGATGCGAAACCCAAACATGCGCCGGGGGCGATGGGTTTCGCGCTTCCTGTGGGGAAGAAAAATAACGATGCGGCCCTGACGGGCCTGTTAGAAGTATGAATGAGGAGAGGAGAAATCCTACCTTGGGTGCAGGGGCTGGCCCCTGCAAACCTGCGTGAGGTTTCAGGAATTCTGGTATCTTTTCTAGATGACCATATCTTTCGACGGCGAACTTAAGCGCAAGCTGCTGAGCGCCGATGCGGCTGCGGCAAAAGTGAAATCCGGCGATTGGGTCGAGTACGGATTCGGGCTTGGACAACCCGACCTGTTCGATCGCGCTCTCGCCGAGCGGGTTGCGAGCCTTGAGCGCGTGAAGATCCGCGGATGCCTTGCGATGCGCGCGCGCGCCGCGGCCGAGGCCGATCCCGAGGCGCGTCATATCGTGTATCTGTCGTGGTACTTCTCGGGGCTTGAACGAAAGATGCACGATCGCGACCTGGCGTATCATATACCGATGAACTTCGGCGAGGCGCCCGATTACTATCGCCGCTTTATCGACGTCGATGTGGCGATCTTGAAGACCGCGCCGATGGACAGCCACGGATTTTTCAACTTCGGGCCCGCCGTAACCTATCACAAGGCGATCACCGAGAAGGCAAAGACCGTGATCGTCGAGACCGACCAGAGTATGCCGTACGTTTTCGGAATCGAGAACGCGGTGCATATCAGCGCCGTCGATGGAGTCCTCGAAGGCGGCGGCGCGACCGCGATGCCGGAGCTGAAATATCCGCCGGCAAATCCGGTCGATCACAAAGTCGCGGCGCTGATCGCGCCTGAAATTCCGAGCGGCGCATGTATCCAGATAGGAATCGGCGCGATGCCCAATGCGGTCTGCGAGTTGCTCGCGACTTCGCCGGTCAAGGATCTCGGCGTGCACACGGAGATGTTCGTCGATTCGCTGGTCTCGCTCTTCGAGGCCGGCAAAGTGACCGGCGCGCACAAGCAGACCAATCGCTACCAGATGGCGTACACGTTCGCGGCGGGCTCGAAGCGGATGTACGACTTTCTCGATCGCAACGCGGCGTGCTTCGCGGGCCCGGTCGATTACACCAACCTGCCAAATCGCATCATGCAAAACGATCGCGTCATTTCGATCTGCAACGCCGCGCAAATCGATCTCACCGGACAAGCGTGCTCCGAGTCGGCCGGCCTCCGGCAAATCAGCGGCACCGGCGGACAACTGCAATTCGTGCGCGGCGCGTACGCCTCGCGCGAGGGCAAGTCATTCCTGTGCCTCGCCTCGACCTACGAACGCGAGGCGCGCCGCGCGAGCCGCGTCGTCGCGCGAATCGACGACTCGAATATCATCACCACCCCGCGCACCGACGTGATGTACGTCGTGACCGAGTACGGAGTCGTGAATCTCAAAGGCAAGTCGGTGCCGGAACGCGCGCGCGCGTTGATCTCGATCGCGCATCCGGATTTCCGCGACGAGCTGGAGCGCCAGGCTCGCGACTACCGGCTGATCCCGCGCGCGGTCTTTTTTTAACGGGCCGTGCGTGTTTTTAACGGGCTGTGCGTGTTACAGAAAGTGTCACGAACCGATTTGTTTTGTAGTGCTTTGCGTACCGCTCATGGCTGCGCCGGGCGCAGTTCAGGGCTGCGCCGGGCGGTCACTATCGTCGCTGAACTTGTACACCAGTTCGTCCGAGCGGGCGTAGCCGAGTTCGCGGCGAATCAGACGTTCGATATAACGGTCGTCTGAACGAAGCTTCTGAATCTGCGTTCTGAACGAGGCGTTTTCTGACCCCAGCAAGTCGCGCCGGCTCTCCAGCGCCGCACGATGAATCCGCAGCGCGATCAGATCGCGAGGGCCCAGGGCGCCCATCAGCGCGCTTAATAGCAGCATCACGAGGACCCCGGCGAAGATTAGGCTGAGCCATTCGCGGCGGATTAAAAAGCTTAACCTCGTCATCCCGGCAATCGTAATTCAAGCGGGGCTCAAGTTTCAAGCTGTCTAATTCTGAACGACATTCTAAACATCGGAAACGGACCGGTCCGATTGCACTCTTTCGACTTTAAAATTTCTTTATAAATATCGCTCGAGGGCCTTGATTTGCGAATAACATGTTTATATAGTCGGCTCGAACTCGTGAGGGATGAACCCTCACGTATAAGAAAGGGCGCTTGTCCAGCAGCAGCCTAGGAAGCGGAGGTACCTATGCCAGTAAAGAAGCGAAGGGCCAAAAAGGCCACCAAGTCCAAACCTATGCGAAAGAGCCATATGAAGAAAAAGAAAGCAGCCAAAAAGACCAAAAAGAAGTAACCACTTAACGAGTTTACCTTCGGGCCAATACCCCGAAGGCTGGCTAAGGCTGCCAGGATCTGCTGCTGGAATAAGCCGAGGCTGAAAGGCCTCGCAACACGGGAGAGCCCCCTTGAAAGAGGGGGCTCTTTCCTTTTGAACCGCTTGCTTGCGCGCTCCCGCGTGGGGCGTGATACCGTTTCGATCATCCGCGAAGTCGCTCGCGCCTATGCCTGATTCATCGAAAACATTCGACGCGATAATCGTCGGCGCGCGCGTAGCAGGCAGCGCCGCCGCGATTTTTCTCGCTCGCGATGGCCGGCGCATATTGCTGGTCGATAAGGATTCCTTCCCGTCGGACCGGCTCTCGACGCATATCGTGCTCGGCGGTGGAACCAGGGTGCTCGAGCGGATGGGCGTGCTCGAAACGCTCGAGCGGCTGGGCGGCGTGCGCTTCGCGCGGATGCGCGCGATCGGTCCGGACTTCGACTACGGCGGCGAACTCGTGCACGCCGGCGCCGACGATCGCGGACTCTGTCTCGGGCGCGTGCTGATGGACGCCGCGATGATCGGTGCGGCGCGGAGTTTCAAAAGCGTTGCTTTCCGCGAGCGCTTCAGGCTCACCGATCTTCTGATCGAAAATGGCGCGATCGTCGGGATACGCGGCGAGGACGCGCTCGGCGCGCACGAATTTCACGCTCCGCTGACTATCGGCGCGGACGGGATGCGCAGTTCCGTCGCGCAGATCGCATCGGAGCGAACCGGCGCATTCGGGCGCATCGACGTCGCGTGCGCGCGCGCCTATTACTACGCATACTTCGAGGGCGTCGATCGCGCGAAGTTGGGCGACGAGGTAATAACTGAATTCGAATCCGGGCCGGGCGCGGGCAATCTGGTTTGCCGATGCGAGAACGGACTCACGGTCGCGGCGACCGCGTTCGACGCGTCCGAGATGCATTCATTTCGCGCCGACCTGTCATCGAATCTGCGCCGCTATCTCGATCGCTCGTTTGCGGTTGGGAAGATGCTCGAAGGCGCGACCATCGCCGGCAAAGTTTTCTCGTCGGGACTACTTCAGAACACCTATCGCGATCCGGTCACCGACGGCGCGATTTTGCTTGGCGACGCCGGCCTTCATGTGGATCCGCTCTTTGGACAGGGCCATTCGCTCGCGCTGATGAGCGCGGCGATGGTCGGCGAGCTTGCGCCCGGGTGGTTCTCGACGCTGCGCGGGAGCGCGATACCGGCCGCCACGCTGGCCGGCTTCACCGAGCGGCGCGATGGCGAACTGATGCAGTACTACAACGCGAGCGTGCGGGTCTCGCGCGCACTCGCGCTCGACAAGAGCACCCGCGCGGCGCATCGCGCGGCCGGCCGCGAGCGCTGGGCGGCCGACGAGATGATTCGATTCGCGCAAATGACCACCCCGCGCGGATCGTTTCCATCGTTCAGATTCGCGCGTCTGATGGCGGAGGCTGCACGGGCGGCCTGAGTCCGCATCGCGGATAAATTTCGGGTAAGCTCAAGGTTACGATGGACATCGAGCTCGGCCGTTTCCCGGCGAATTGCGAGCGCCCCGAGCCTCTTAAGTTTGCCGTTCCGATAGTTATCCTGCCCGAACTCTTCACCACGCCGCGTCATCTTGCGATCGTGCTTGGATATCTCGCGTCAATTGGATGGGAAGTCTATGTGCCGGATCTGCGCGCGGGATTTGGCAAGGGCGCGACGCCGCCGCTTGGCAAACTTCATCTCAGCGATCTGGTTGCGCTGGCGGGTGAAGCGATCGACGCGGTTGGGCGCGACGCCGTGGTGCTCGGACACGGCGTTGGCGGACTGGTCGCGCTGAAACTGTCGGCGCATCCGCGGGTCAAGGCGTCGGTGGCGTATGCGCCGCTGATACCCGGCTTTCGCACCCCGCTGATCAGTGGATTCGGGAATCGGCTCGCGATGATGCGCGGCCGTGAGATCAAGCCGCCGCGGGGCAGGATTCTGTTCGAACTGATCGCGGATTCCGATCCGTTCACGCGCGACGGGTTGATTAAAGCGATGGTTCCCGATTCGGGCCGAGTGGCCGCGGACGTTATGAGCGGTGCAATTGATTTCGGCGCATCGGAGAAAGCCGCGCCCCGGCTGATTGTGGCGGGCGAGTCGGACATCTTCGCGCCGTTCGAGCGGACTCAAGAATTCGCGGAGTCGATCGGCGCGAAAGTCGCGAAGATCGCGGGCCGCGGGCATTGGCTGATAGGCGGGCGCGCGCTGGAACGGGCGATCAACGAGACGCAGCGCTTTATAGTCCGCGCGCTCGGACAGGATTTGCTGTTGCTCTATCCGGAGGAATGGAAGAACGAGACCGATTAG
>JBGPNU010000195.1:0-6783 GCA_041487675.1 Binatus sp. (SeqCode) | reverse complement strand
GTCGAACCAGTAACAGATTGGGATGTTGTGCGGAGAGCCCGACGCGTCGGCGGTTGCGAGTCTCGCGACCCGCGCGCCCGTGATGAACTCGAGCACGCGCGGATCGTTGAGTGGTGCGATCTGGTCGTTCAACGAGGTAGGTTTGATAGCCACTATCGTTTCTCCAGCCGCTCCAGTGCACCGCGCGCCGCGCGCGCGAGCGACTCGTCGGATTCGTCTGCCGCGGCGGATTTGAGCGCAGCCGCGGCGCGCGGCGAACTGTTCTGCAGGTTGCCGAGAGCGACGGCTGCCGCGCGGCGCACGCCGGCATCGGAGTCGGATTCAAGGCATCCGAGCGCGAGCTTCGCGGCCGCGCCGCTCGGATCGCCAAGCCGGGTCAGTACCGCGAGCGCGGCTAGGCGAACATGAACATCGGGGTCGCGGACCGCGCGCTCCATGACCGCGAGCAGTTCGGCGCCGTTGATACGAAGGTCGCGGATACAATACAGCGCCATCTTGCGCGCGTTTCGATCGCTATCGGCGCCGAGTGCGATCAGCCGCTCCCGAATCTCGACCGGATATTCACGGCCGAGGCGAACGATCAAGTTCGCCGCCGCCCACCTGATGTCGCCATCGTCGTCGGAAAGCGCCTCGCAGAGCGCATCCGCGGCGTGCATCGCAAACGCGCCGGCGCCGATTTGCGCGAGCGCATACGCCGCGCCCCATCGCATCCGGCGGTCGTCGCCGACGATCGATCCGCGCAGTCGTTCGACAATCCGCGCGTCCCCCGCTACGGCTACCGCGGCGAGCGCATCGATTGCACGCCGCTGGATAGTCTTTTGCGCCGCACCGACGCATCCGACCAGTGCGTCGAGGACGTCATCGGAGAGCGGTCGAGCGGGCGCCGATAAGATCAGATCGATCGCAAGAAGCCGGCGACGAGGATCGCTGTCGCCGAGTTCTCTCGCAACCCGCTCGTCTTTCAGAGCCGCGCTCAATTCACACCCGCGATGAGGCGCACCAGATTCGAGAGTTCTCCAGACCCGAGGAAAAAATTCCCGCCCTGCCCGAAAGTCTTCGTGACCGCGTGCGACACCGACCCGAGGTCGAGCCGTTTGCCGCGGAGTTCGGTTTCGAGTTCCGCGATCGCAGATGAATTGGCGATAAAATCTCCGCTGAGCGTCGCCGCCGCGATCGTGCCGTCGGATTCGAGCGCGACTGCGGCTTCGATCGCGCCGAGCTGCGACGCGATTCGATTTTTTTTGGTTTCTGATCGATGAGCGACTCGATTGTTGAGCCATCCAGAGTCAACCAGCGCGCGCCCGCTATCCGTTGCATCCGCCGTTTCGATCGCAGTCAATTCGCGCCGCCGCGTCTCGCCGAGCAGGCTTTGGTAGCCTGCCGCAAGAGCGTCGGCTAGCTCATCGAACGCAACCTCCCGGCCGAGCTCGCGCTTGAGTTTGGTCGCCGACTCGGGACCGTACATCCGGCACGGCAGCGCGCCGTCGGGATCGATCCGCTCCAGGTCATGAACCACATCTTCCATCCCGCGATTCACCGCGAGCATCGACTCGAAAAGCATCGCACCCGACGCGTCGGTTTCGAAGCTGCACATGGCGATCTCGCGATGCTCAAATGTTATCGCGTCGCGCCCGGGGTAGAAACAATCCAGTCCGAGCGAGCGTAGCCCCGCGAGCAGCCCGCGCGCATAGCGGTTCATGATCTGGTCGGGCTTCAGGCGCGCGGCGTCTTCCTTCAGCAACGCGGTGCGATTCGGGAGCATCAGCGCGAGTCCGAGCCATCCCGCGCCGGCGCCTACGACGCGGCCTCCCGTGAGCCTCCGAAACGCGCCGATCCCGGCCCGCTCCGCGGGTCCTGCATATAGATGATAGCGGCCGATTGAGATGTAGCGCCCCGGCGACGAGTAGATGAGCGCGACGGGCGGCGTTTGCCGAGTGGCTACTGCGTCGAGAAGATGCAACTCGAGGCCGGCGAGCGCGTTCGGCGCCAGCGCCGGTGCGATGATTACATCGAGGGCGGCCATCCTTCGATGCTATCCGCGCGAATTGCGCGGCGAAAGGCGCGCCGTCAGCGCTCTTCGCCGAACAGAAAAATCGACATCGCGATCATCGTGAACATCAAGTTGGGCAGCCATGCCGCGATCGTTGCGGGCAGCAGCCCCGAGCGTCCCAGCGACGACGTGATTCCCAGCGATAGCCAGTAACCGAAACCGATCACGATCGCCAGGCCGAAGCTGCGCCCCAGACTCAGGTTGCGCGGCAAAGGATCGAGGCTGAGCGCCATGCCCAGCGCCACCATTATCAGGCACGCCAACGGCATCGCGTATTTCAAATCGCGATCGACCACGTAGCCTCCAGGGTCCAGCCCCATGCTGCGCAGATCCTGGATATAGCGATCGAGCTCCCACAGGCTGAATTCCTCGGGATCGAAACGCACCAGTCCGAAGTCGTCTGGACTGAGTCCAAGATCCAGGCGCCCGACGTCGGTCCTGGTCACCGCGCCGCCCTCGGCGAGCCGGAACGAGGTGAGCCCGGCCGGAATCCATTGATGCCCGTCCCACTTCGCGCCCGCCGCGTGCACCAGGTCCTTGAGTCCGAATTGATTGTCGAGTTCGTAATGCGTAACCCCCGCGAGCTGGCCGCGCGTTTTGTCGTAGCTCTCGACCGAAATAAAGCCGTCGCGCACCCGCACCCAGATTCGCCGGTTCGCAAACACCGCTCTGAGCTGGCGCTTCTTGAGTTGCACCGCGTAAATATATTTCGCCTCGCGGGTCGCCGCGGGAACGATCGTTTCGCTGACGACAAAATCGAAAGCCGAAATCAGGATCGCGACCACCAGCACCGGCGCCGCCATCTCGAGCCGGCTGATGCCGAGTTGCTGACACGCAAGCACTTCACCGGAGCGATTGAGCAGCGCGAAGCCCAGCAGCACGCCCGCAAGACTCGCGACCGGCAGAACCTGCGAGATGATAAGCGGCAGCTTGAGCGCGAAGTACTCCAGGCCGAGCAGACCGAGTCCTCCGTAATGAATCAGATCGTCGAAGCGATCGAACATGTCGCCGAGCAGGTACGCCGCCGTGAACGCCGCCAGGCAAACCATGAACGGGCCAAAGAATTGACCCGCGATGAAACGATCCATCACCGGCGAGAGGCGCGGTCGAAGTCTCATGCGGCCTGCCGGCTGCGCTCGTAGCGCTCGACGAGATCCCAAATCAGGTCGCCCGGACCGCGGCCCTGGTTCCCCCGATCCGACGCGGCGCGATAGAAGAGCCAAATCGCCAGCACGGTGAAAACCAGGTCCGGAATACTCATCGCCGCCATCGCGTTCAGCTTCCCGCGTTGCGCCAGCGTCTCACCCACTCGCATCAGCGAGTAATATAGAAAGAACAGCGCCACGCTGACGCCGAAGCGCTCCGAATGTCCTCCGCGCGCCGGTTTGAGTCCGAGCGAAACGCCGAGCAGCGCGAACAGCATCGTCGCGAATGGAACCGTGAACTTGCCCGCGAGTTCGGTCTCGGCGTTGTAGTCGCGTTTTCCCGCGGCGCGTGCGGCCGCGATCGTCGCGCGCAACTGCGGGTACGTCATCTCGCCGGGATCCTGGTCGCTGACGCCGAGCGCCGACTCCGGACTCACGCTTAGATCGTAAGTTTTAAAGCTCGTCACGTGAGTCGCGTCGCTCTTTGCTTCGACCCCGAAGATCGATCCGTCGAACAGCCGCAGCGTGATCGATGTACTGTGCTGGTCGGGGATCAGAACTCCGTGCTTGGCGATTATCGTGTTCTGCTGATGCGGATCGCGCGCATCCGAGATCAAGACGCCGTTCAAACTCGAATCTGCGTCGGACATCTGATCGATATATACGACCAGTCCGGGAAAATTACTGTTGAATACTTTTTCCTTGAGCCCGGCGCTGGTCCGCGTCTGGCTGAGCTCGTAGAGCTTCTCGCGCAGATGCGTATTCGCCCACGGCCGCAGCGAGAATGCGAAGTAACTCGAAATCGCGTACACCATCAACGCCACACCCAGCACTGGAATTGCCAGCCGGTAAAGGCTGACTCCGCAGGCGCGCGCCGCGACCATCTCCTGGTCGCTCGACATCCGCCCGAACCCCATCAAGACGCCGAGCAGTACCGCCATCGGAAACGTGAGTTCGAGAAACGCGGGCATGATGTACCCGATAATCCGCATCACCTCGCCGAGACTCACCCCATGATTCACGACCATGTCCGAAAGCTTCAGCAGCCTGCCGGTCACCAGCGCAAACGTGAGCAGGCCGACTCCCACCGCGAACGGCGCAAGAACTTCGCGCGCGACGTAGCGGTCGATAATCGAAAAGCCTGGTATCGCGAGTCTGAGTCTCAATAGGTTCCGATCGGCCTCCATCGATATGAGGCGGTGCTAAGTCTAGACGCTGGAATCCGGGATTGAAACTTGCGGACTTCCGAGATTGAAACGGAGTCGCGCGGGCCGCGCGCTCTGCTAGTATCGCCGCTGTGATGAAAGACTTTCGCGATAAGGGCCGCGGCCCCCGCTTCAATCGGGGCGCGCCAAAGTCGCCGCGCCGCGCGATGCCCCCGGTGCCGACGCCCGTCGCATCGACAAATCCCGCGCCGCCACCACGCGAGTATCGCAGCGCGCCGGATCGCGGCGCCGCCGCGGGCGGGCGCGAAATAGTTTACGGCGTCGAGCCGATTCGCGAGCTGGTCGCTGCCGCGCCCGCCTCGATCCGAGTGCTGTACGTGAAATCCGGCGACGAACGGCGCTTCGCCGCCGAGATCGATCTCGTCCGCACCGGCGGCGGACGCGTCGAAGTCGCCGACGAAGCTGGGTTGGAGCGACTGGCCGGCCTGGCGGCGCGGCATCAGGGTATCGCGGCCCTGATGCGCGAGTATGAGTACGCGCCGCTGGAAACTCTTCTCGCCGAAAAACCCGATCCTGTAGTGCTGGTGGACGGCGTGACCGATCCGCGCAACTTGGGCGCCCTGATGCGCTCCGCGGAGGGCGCCGGCGTCTCGGCGATCGTGCTCGCGCGCGACCGGACCGCAGGCATCACGCCCGCGGCGGTCAAGTCGTCGTCGGGTGCGTGGATACATCTGAAAATCGCGCGATGCGGTAACGTGGCGCGAACCATCGAGCAATTCAAAGAGGCCGGCTACTGGACCGCAGCGCTCGCGCCAGGCGGCGCGACCTCGATCTACGACCTCGACACGACGCGCAAACTCGCGATTATCGTTGGGTCCGAGGGCCGCGGCGTCCGCGATATCGTGAAGAAGGGCGCCGATTTCGTGGTGGACATCCCGATGCGCGGCAAAGTCGGCTCGCTCAACGTGTCGGTCGCGGCGGCGGTAGCTCTGTTCGAGATCGCACGCCGCCGCTCTCTTACCTCGCCCGTTATTTAACGGTAGGTGCCACTGGCACTCGGCCGCCGAGCGAAGCGAGGTAGGTGAGGGTGCTGCCGACGCTGTGATTGAACGATCCGCCGGATGCGCGCGCTACTACTTAGACCGTCTCTGGTCAGAGTACTTGGTCTGAAGTGCTTTCTTTATCGTGTTCATCCAGTTTCTTTCGGACTGCCCTGCGATTTTGCTCATCCCGCCAACCTGCTGGCTGGCCTGCTTCATCTGAGCTTTCAGCAGCAGGGCGCCCTTGGCGAGTTCAGCGTTCATGATATGGGCGTTGTGGTCCGCGAGCGTCTTGGCGATAAGCTTCAGTTCATGCTGAATCCTGCCTGCATAAACCCGGGCCCATTCCAGATCGATCAGAGCGCTGCTGAGAGGATTCTTTTTTTGCATGGATATTTAGATTGTAGATTCGGCGTCGATCCGGCAACCCATGGGGAAAAGCCCTCTGGTTCCCTGAGGAACTCCTCCAACGTTTAATGAAACGTTAAATCGAACGAAACAGCGCGGAACAATCGACAAATCGCCCCGGTCGAACCGGCTGACCTCGCCTAGGTGACCCCTAGCGTGCGACCACCCGCTTAGGCTAATTAATTGGACGACGCGAGAATTTCCAAATTCAGAGTTCGCGGAGGAACTATGATGGGGAAAATTGGCTTAGTGATTACCGGTACCGTTTTGGCAATGTTCGTTATGGGACGAGTCGAGAGCCTCGCGGCGCATCGCGGCTTTGGCGGTTCTACGGCTTGGGCGCAGAATTGGGACGATCCGGCCGACGATGCTGGCGTCGATTCTCAGCCGGCGACGGTGCCCGATGTCAGCGGGAGTTATTCGGGGCCAGTGGAGGATCACAGATTCGGTTCCGGCACAATTGCGGTGGAGATCAGTCAAGGCGGCCCGAGCGGCGGGAAGCTGTCAGGACCTTGGGAAACCGACTTGAATGGCGGGGCTGTCGGAACGTTGAAGGGAAAGGTCAAACCCAACAACAAAGTAGCGATGAAGCTGAAGATCACGGGCAAAGGCAGTTGCGGTCTCAATGCCCACGGTATTTTTGAGAATGGGAACGAAATATCGGGGGTATACCACACAACCGGTTGCGGGCACCCCGACCACGGCACTTTCGACATTTTTCGTTAGTGATCTGATCCGGCAGGAAAGCGGCCCTGAATCAGGTTCCACGGCACCCGCAATTCCGGGTCTGCGCGCCGACCGAAAATCACTTGCCGTGCTTGGGGGTGAACGCGTGCTCCACCACCCAATCGGCCACGTGTCTGCCTTGGGTAATCGCCTCGGTCTTGTCGAAGTGCCAGTGGATTCCCAGGTAGATTCGGCTCTGCCCGTTCTCGTCTTCGGCTTGCGACAGCGACGAGAAGCTGCGCGGAATT
>JBGPNU010000194.1:0-6792 GCA_041487675.1 Binatus sp. (SeqCode) | reverse complement strand
GGCAAAGGCCTTTCGGCGCCGGGGTTCTTTGTAGTTGAAGTACCCGATTCTGCTGGCGGCGAGCCCGACATCGCGATCAACCCGCTCAACCTGAATCAGATCGTGATTCACGCAGGATTCGGCGGATGGAATGGAAATGCTCCCAACCTTGTTTCCAACGACGGCGGCCTGACCTGGACCCAAAGTTTCCAAATTCCGCCGCCTCCGGGCGCGCCCAAGACCGCCGGCCTCAACTTCAGTTGTCCGTGCGATATTACGCAAGACTATGGTCTGGACGGCAACCTGTACGGGACGTATCTGACCGGTAATACGGACGTCTTCTCGGCGTCGAACACCAACCCGTTCGCCAATCTCTTTAGTTACTTCCTGGTCGCCGGCAACGCACAGTTGACCGACTTCAATGGGACGCTCGGGGGCGCCGATCAGCCTTGGTTGCTGACCAATCGCGATCCCTCAAACGCCGCCCAGACCAACACTTACGTGGCGTACGACGACTTCGCCGGCTCGCCTCCAATTACCGAGAGAGTATCGGCGGCCTTGGGCACGCAGCCACCCAACTTTACCGTTGACAATGTGTCAGGGTCATCGACCACTACCATCGGCTCCAACAGCAACAACCCGGGCCATCGGCTGGCAGTCGATCCCCGCACCGGTTTCATCTACAGCCTCTACCAGATTTGTACGGCCAACTGCGGCGGGAGTCCCAAGACGATCGGATACAAACTGAATCGTTCGCTCGACGGCGGCGCCACCTGGATTCTGAACGGTTCGGGAACCGGAATACAGGTAGCGTCGGGAGATACAATTCAGCCGACGCCGAAGTTCGGTACGGTTAACGCGCTGCTGGGCGGTATCGATCACGCGGCGGTCGATCCAACCACTGGCGACGTCTTCGTGGTGTACGGAGGCGATAATACATTCTCGGGCAACGCAGTCTTCATCAAACAGATCACGTTCGATGGCTCGACCCCCACAAATGCCATCCTCGGGGCTGAGCACCAAGTCTCGCCGCTTGGCAACGTGCAAGCGGCATTGCCGTCGGTTGCAGTCGCGCCCGATGGGACCGTCGGGGTTCTCTACACCTCATTTGACGGCTTTTCCGTGGACGGATTTCCGATCTTTTCGGGACATTTTGCGTTCAGCACCGACGCAGGTGCGACTTTCACTGACAAGACACTCCTGACCTTCCTGTCGCCGGCGAAGGAGGATGGCAACATCAACGACAGCCAGCGGGTGCTGGGCGACTACCAGCAGTTGAAGGTTGTCAACGATCCGCCGCCCGCCAACGCTGGCGCCACCTTCTATGGCGTCTTCACCGGCAACGGCGCGGCGCTGGGAAACCCGATCGCCAACAACGATGCGATTTTCTTCAAGGTGACGCTGGCTCCACAAATCAACCTCAACCCGAACCCGGTTGTGATCGGTAACGTCTGCAAGGGCTCAACCGGCCAGGCCGAGCTGGACGTGTCGGACACCGGCGCCGATAACTTGCTCATCAGCAGTGTCAAGCGGACCTCCGGCAGCACCGACATCTCGTTGGCGGCCGGCCCGACCTTCCCGGTGAACATCAGCCCGGACGCCAATTTCAGCTTCACGTTCAACTGTTCGCCGACCAACTTCCTGAACAAGAGCGCGACGTTCACGATTGCGAGCAACGATCCCGCAAATCCTGCGACGCCGGTCACCGTGACCTGCACGACGGCGTCGGGCGCGGTAGTGACCACGGGTAGCGGCGATTTCGGAACCGCGGTATGCGGCGGCGCCAAACCGACCCAGACGATCAAGGTGGACAACGTCGGCGGGTGCAACTTGAACCTGCTCAATGCGTTCACCACGTGCGCTGATTTCACGCTGGTCAATCCGCCCTCGTTCCCGGTGCCGATCAGCCCCGACTCGGGTATCGACCTCACCGTCAAGTTCACTCCGACTTCCGCAGGACTGAAGTCATGCAACTTGACAATCGACACCGACGACCCGAACAATCCCACGGTCAATGTTCCGCTGACTGCGACCACACCGCTGGGATCCGCGTCGCTGACGATCCCGGCGGGACTCACGTTCCCACCGACGGTGATTCAGCAGAATGCTGCGTGTTCTTCGAAGCTGGGCGTTCCGGTCACCAACAGCAGTACGTGTCCGGTACAGGTCAATAGCGTCGGTATCACCCAAGCTAGCGTGCCGCCGGACTACTCGATGACCGGAGTTCCCGGCCTGCCGGTAAACCTGGCGGCGGGCGAGCAACTTGGCGCGGGAGACCTTGACCTGGTCCTGGCGCCATTCACTGTCGCCCGCACCAGCACGGGTACGGTGGATGTGACGTTCGTCGATGACCCGATCACGGGCGGCACCACTACCGATCACGTGCCGTTCTGCGGAGAAGCCGTGCAGCGCGGCATCCGGGTGCTGGTCACACTTGGTGGAGTACCGGTGGCGAAGGTGAAGAGAATCGATCTACAGAACGCGTTTGGACCGGAACAGCCGCAAGGAGACTGGTTCCCGCTCAGGCATGTGAAAAACGCGTTGCTGCAAACGGTGATCGGAGTGGCGCCGTGTCCGACGTTCTCATTCCACGCGGAATTTGGCGGCGCAAGCCATTCGACGGTCCAGCTCAAGGATGGCACGTACCGGCTCAAGGTGACGATCAAGGTTGGCAAGAAGACCAAGAAGAAGGTGGTCAGATTCAACCTTGACGCGTGTTCCTTCACGCCGAATCTCGTTGTGGCGTTCTGATCGTGTAAACGACCTGGCGGCCGCGAGTTCTATCTCGCGGCCGCCACGGATCTTCGTCCCACAAAACCACCCAATCTTTCCCGCCTTGCCGCGCAATAATCGCGTGAGTCCGTTTATGTCCGATGCGCTTGGACCGCGGAGGGCTTACTCACGAATTCCGGTAGTGTAGAATCCCGAAGATCGAGGTGGCGGGAATTGAAAACCGGGATCATCGGTGCGCGCGGCGCCGGCAAATCGACTGTCTTTCACGCGCTAACCGGACTTGCGCCGGTACCCGGCACGGCCGAGGGCCGCAATCGCGCGCGTCCGGGGCAAATCAAGGTCGCCGATCCGCGCCTGGATTTTCTGGAATCGGCGTATGGATCGAAAAAGAAGATCCCGGTCGAACTCACGATCATCGACTTCGCACCCAATCCGAAAGAACAGAAGGAGGGCGCCGCGCTCGATCCGAGTCTGCTGCCGCTGGTTCGCGACATGGACGCGCTGCTGATCGTGATCCCGCAGTTTGCCGGAATGGAAAAGGACCTGGTCGCGACGCTCGAGAGTATCGAAGGCGAACTCGTGTTCGCGGACTTCGATCAGGCCGAGCGGCGTCTGGAGCGGCTCAAGAAGGAGAAGGGCAGTGACTTCGAGCGCGCGGCGCTGGAGAGAGTGATCGCATGGCTCGGCGACGGCAAGGCGCTTAGATTGCTCGAACTAACCGCACAGGAGACGCAGGCATTTTCGAGCTTCGGGTTTTTGTCGCGAAAGCCCGCGCTGGTCACGGTCAACTGCGAGATGGATCGTGCGGATGTAACCACGGCCGAGCGCGACAATGTGCACGCGCACGGACTCGAGGTGTTCAGGCTCGTCGCTGCATTCGAGTCGGAGCTGTGGGAGCTCGACGAGGCCGGGCGACGGGAGATGCTGAGAGACGCGGGACTCGAAGCTCCCGCGCGCGATCGGTTGATTGGCGCACTCTACAAGCACCTGGGACTCATCACGTTTTACACCGCCGGAGAGCCCGAAGCGCACGCCTGGCCGCTAAGACGCGGTGAATCGGCGCTGGAGGCCGCCGCCGTGATACATACGGATATCGCGCGCGGATTTATCCGGGCCGAGGTTGTGAGCTACGAGGATTTTGCGACTTACAAATCCGACGCCAAAGTGAAAGAGGCGGGCAAGCTCCGGCTCGAAGGCCGCGACTACGTGATGCGCGATGGCGACATGATTCACGTCCGCTTCAAGGTCTGACTCGATTACGTGCGGATGCGGCGGAAGAAGCGAAGCGCGTTGTCGGCGAGAATCGCGCGCTTTTCGTCGGCCGAGAGCCGCGGATTATTCACCACGATTTCGGCGGCGTCGGGAAACTCGGCGTCGAAGTGCGGATAGTCCGACGCCCACATCAGCCGCGACGCGCCGACCAACCGCATCGCCTCCGGCAGCAGCGCTTCGTCGGGATCGAACGTGTAATAGCATCGCTCGCCACGCATGTGCTCGGACGGTTTTCGGGTCAAATGCGGAGTATGCCGCGCGAAATGTTTGTAGTGACCGTCCATCCGTTCCGCCCACCACGGAACCCATGAAATTCCGCCCTCGAAAAATCCCAGCCTGAGTTTCGGATAGCGCTCGAAGAGGCCGCCACCAACCACCGCAGCCATCGCGCGCATCTGATGCCAGACGTGTCCGGTCAGATGCATCATGAACATGTTGTTGCCGACGTCCTCGCGGCCCGGCGCAAAGGGCGGCCGGTCGGTGCCGCCGTGAAAACAGATCGGCAACTCCGCGTCCTGGGCGACTCTGTAAAAGGGATCGAAGTAAGGATGGTCGGGGAGCATCCCGTCGAGATTGCCGAAGGTCATGATGCCTACCGCCCACTCCTCGCTCGCAAGGTACGCGACCTCGGCGACGCATCGCTCCATGTCGCGTTGCGGAACGATTCCGACCGCTTTGATTCGCGCCGGGAACGCGCCGCAATACTCGCCCACCCATCGGTTGTAGGCCCGCGCGAGCGCCGCCTCCATCGAGGGATCGGCCGCCCCGCACACGGAAGTCGCGACAGTGGCGAAGCATACTGCGACGTCGATTCCTTCCTTATCCATGTCGCGAATTCGCTCCGCGGGATCGTAGCCGCCCGCGGGTGAGGCGAGCGGATGGTTGCGGCCCGAGGGGAACTTGCCGAGGCCCGGAATCTCGTCGGCATCGCCGAGCGGTCGTTCGGCCGAGCGCCATTTCGGATACAGCGCCGGAACGATCCCGAGATTGCCGGCGCCGAGTCGCGAAAGCAGCTCGTCGGACCCCGCGCGAAATTTGGGATCGATGTGCGTCTTGTACAGCGTCGCGGGCTCGGTGACGTGCCCGTCCGCGTCGATAACCTTGAATCCTGGGAGCCCCATTGCTGAATTGCGCCGATTGTGGTCGCCGCGATGCGCCGCTGTCAACGCGCTCGGCTACTCGGCCTGCTCCTTGGGCTGGCTTTCAGTCTGTCGAATGTTCGGGTTGCGCAGGTCGAGCGTGGCTGAAACAATGCATCGAATGCCGCCGGTCCATACTGGCGGCTACCCACCACCCGATGCGCCGCGTCGAGACATTCCTCATCGTTATTGCGATCGCCTTTTACGTCTGGTTCCTTGCTCATTACGGTCCCGGACAGGTGCTCGGTTACGTTCGTCTGGTCGGTTGGGGCCTCGCGTTGACGATTGCGCTCGAAGCGCTGTCGCGCGTCGCAAACACGCTCGGATGGCGCGTCACAATCGATGACTATCCGCCGAGGCTCGGGTTGATCGAGCTGTTCGCGGCGCGAATCGGCGGCGAAGCAATAGATTACATGACTCCGTCCGCGCAGCTGGGCGGGCAGTTCGTGATGGCGGTCGAGGTGCGCGACAAACTGCCGATGCCGATAGGTCTCGCGACCGTGATCGTCGCGTCGCTGGCGGAAGCGGTTGGACAAATCGTATTCATCTCGATCGCGCTGGTGATCTCGCTGCGCCTGATACCGATCGGGGCCGATCTTTACTGGTCGATCGTAAGTGGGTTCGTGCTGGCCGCCGCGCTCGCGGGTGGCTTTTTCTTTGTCCAGATGAAGCGGCCGTTCTCGCACCTGTGGCGCGCCGCGGCGAAGCTCGATATCGGCCGCATCAACACCGATGAAATTCGGGCATCCGCCGACGAGGCCGACAATGTATTGATTGACTTCTACGCGCACCATCGCGGGCGCCTGGTTCTGTCGTGCCTGTGTTATGCCGCCGCGTGGAGCTTCGGCCCGCTCGAGATCTATATCCTGCTGCGGCTGTTGCATCAGCCGGCCGCGTTCCAGGTGGCGTTGCTGGTCGAAGCGGTCGGCTTGCTGATCGAGCGGGCGACTTTTCTGATCCCGGCCAAACTGGTCAGCCAGGAGGGCGGCAAGGCGCTGATTCTCGGGATGCTCGGTTATCCGGCGGGAATCGGCTTCGTGGTCGGGTTTCTCCGCCGAATCAAGGAAATGGTATGGGTGATGTTCGGGCTGCTCAGCCTGATGATACATAGGATGATCACGCAGTCGGAGCGCCGCGCGATTGGCGCCGCCGCGGGATCGCCGGACTCAGTTATGAAAATGCAACGAGTACAAGGAGAGCAATCGCTATGAGGAAACTAACCGCCCTGCTTGCGGGGATGACGCTCGCGATGACCGCACTTCCCGCGGCTGCCGGGGTCGTAATCACGCAGAAGCAACACGTGACCAACGGGCAGAATACGCGTGACACGGAGCAAACAATTTCGGTGCAGGGCAACAAGCAAAAGGTAGTGGCTGAGCGCCACACGATCATCACCGACCTCGACAAGGGGATGATTTACATTATCGATCCGCAGCAGAAGAGCTACTTCGAGATGGAATTCCCGCCCAAGGGACAGATGGAGCGCAAGATGATGGCGGCCAACGCGAAGGCGCAGATGAACTTCAAGAAGGCTGGCACATCGCGCGAGGTCGCAGGTTACAAGTGTAGTGACTACAACGGCGGCGGCCACATGATGGCAGGCGATTTCACGATCAAGGAATGCTTTTCGAAGGACGCTCCCGGCGCCGAAGAGTTTTCAGCCTTCGAG
>JBGPNU010000193.1:0-6794 GCA_041487675.1 Binatus sp. (SeqCode) | reverse complement strand
GGCCGGCTGATCGGCGAGTTCCAGGCATTGCAACATCGCGCCGCCAATCTCTATTGCGAACTGGAAGTCACCCGCTCGGCGGTGCTGAAAGCGCTGCAGATGCTGGACGAGTCGTTTGAGTCGGCGGGAGCGATCGTCTCGGTCGCAAAGGCGAGAGCCGGCCAGAGTGCGACGCTCGCGGTGAATGAAGCGGTGCAGATGCATGGCGGAATCGGGATGACCGACGAGTTCGACATCGGCTTGTTCATGAAGCGCGTGCGCGTCGGGCAGGAGCTTTTCGGCGACGCGAATTTTCATGCCGATCGGCTGGCGCGACTGAACCGTTACTGACGGCGGCTAAAAAGTCCCCGAAATTTCCGGACGCTCGAGGGCATTTTCGGAACTCTCCGCCAAGTCCCTCACCTACGTCTTCCCCGTTCCGCCTTGCGTGAACTTTTCTGATCTTCGCATCGTTCCCCTTACGCCAATCATTTCGGAGCGCCGGCCTCCGCTGCACCAGCGACCGATCAGACCGCCGTTCTTGATATGACGGCGCACTTTCGGGGCACGATAGTTGCTCCTCTTCCTCCTGCGAGGGCATAGAGCCCTACGCCAGGGAGTATACGATTCAAATTGGGACGCCCCGAGACCGATATCGCTGTGGATGAGATCAGTTGGCGCCGGGCCGCAGAGCGCGAGCTCGAAGCTCTCCGCGCCGAACTGGCCGAGCAGGTCGCCGCCCGCCATGAAGTCCAGGTCCGCCTCGAAGAAGAAATTGCGCAGCGCGATCGGGTTATTGCCGAGGGTGCGCGGACTGAAGCGAGGTTGCGCGAGCGCGAGATGGCGCTGCGCCAACTTTTCGATGAGGGTCTCGATTCGATGACGATTATCGATCTCGAAACCGGCAGATACATCGATGTCAACGAAGAGTACGCCCGAAATAGCGGCTACAGCCGCAAAGAGGTCATTGGCAAACGCTCACGCGAACTCGTGTCATTCGTAAACGCTGAGGAGAACGGGCGCCTGGTCGCCGAGCTCAAACGAGCCGGCCTGGTCAGGAACATGGAGGCAACCTTCTACCGCAAGGACGGCAGCACCTACTGCGGCCTGATCTCTGCGCTCAATCTCAAGCTCAGCGGACATTTATGCTGCGTCACGATGAGTCGCGATATCGGCGCGCTCAAGGAGACACAGCGTCAGCTAATCGCCGCGCGCGAAGCCGCGCTCGAAGCCTCGCGGGCCAAGGACCGCATCATAGCCGAGAGTGCGCAGACTGAAGCCAGGTTGCGCGAGAGCGAGAGCGCGCTGCGGCAAATATTCGATCAGAATCTCGATTCGATGACGATTACCGACCTGGAGACCGGCAGATTTATCGACGTCAACGAGGAGTATCTCCGAAATAGCGGCAACAGCCGCGAAGATGTAGTCGGCAAACGTTCGCGCGAAGTCCAGTCATTCAAATACCCTGAGGAGAACCTGCGCTACGTCGATGAGATCAGACGAGCCGGCGTGGTCAGGAACATGGAGGCCACCTTCCGCCGCAAGGACGGCAGCACCTACTTCGGCCTGATCTCTGCGCTCAATCTCAAGCTCCGCGGACACTTATGCTGCATCTCGATGAGTCGCGATATCGGCGCGGTCAAGGAGACACAGTGTCAGCTAATCGCCGCGCGCGAAGCCGCGCTCGAAGCCTCGCGGGCCAAGGACCGCATCATAGCCGAGGGTGAGCTGACTCAAGCCAGGTTGCGCGAGAGCGAGACGGCGCTGCGCCAACTGTTCGATCAGAACCTCGATTCCATGATGATTCTCGATCTCGAGACCGGCAAATATATCGATGTCAACGAGGAGTACACCCGAAATACTGGCTACAGCCGCGAAGAGGTCATCGGGCAGCGTTCACGCGAACTCCGGTCATTCGTGAATCTTGAAGAAAACGAGCGCCTGAGCGCCGAGCTCAAACGAGTCGGCGTGGTCAGGAACCTGGAGGCAACCTTCTGCCGCAAGGACGGCAGCACCTACTTCGGCCTGATTTCCGCGATCAATCTCAAGTTCCGCGGACATTTGTGCTGCATCACGATCACTCGCGATATCGCCGCGCTCAAGGAAACTCAGCATCAGCTAATCGCCGCGCGCGAAGCCGCGCTGGAGGGCTCGCGGGCCAAGTCTGACTTCCTCTCGAGCATGTCGCACGAGATTCGCACGCCGATGAACGCGGTGCTCGGGATGGCCGACATGCTCTGGGAAAGCGACTTGACCGAGGAGCAGCGCCGTTACCTCGACATCATGCGCAACAACGGCGCGACCCTGCTCGATCTGATCAACGACATCCTGGATCTGGCGAAGGTCGAAAGCGGACAGCTCCGCTTCGAGGAAGTTGACTTCGACATTCGGGAGCTGGTCGACAAGGCAGCCGAGACTATGGGGATGCGCGCGCATGAGAAGCAGCTCGAACTGGCCGGGCACGTGGCCGACGACGTGCCGCACAACCTGGTCGGCGATCCGCTGCGCCTGCGCCAGGTGATTGTCAATCTGCTCAGCAACGCGATTAAATTCACCGACCGCGGCGAGATCGTGCTCAGCGTCGAGATGATGCATCCGGATACCGGCACGGGCGCCGTCTCGATACGCTTCTCGGTGACCGACACGGGGATCGGAATCCCGCGCGACAAAACCGATTCGATCTTTGGCGCATTCAACCAGGCCGATTCCTCGACCACGCGGAAGTACGGCGGTACCGGGCTGGGGCTCACGATCGTCAAACGTCTGGTCGAAATGTACCATGGCCAGATCAGCGTCGAGAGTGAGGTCGGCAAGGGCAGCTGCTTCAGCTTCAGCGCCGAGTTCAAGACCCGGCCTGCCCCTGCGACGGTCGCGCTTCCCGCGGCGCGCGTGGACCTGGCCGGCATGCGGATTCTGGTCGTCGACGACACCGCCGTCAACCGAATGATCCTGCGCGAGGCGCTCACCTCCCAAGACGCCCTGGTTACCTGCGTCGAGAGCGGCCAAGCTGCGCTGGACGAAATCGATCGGGCCGCGGCCCGCGGCAATTCCTATCGCGCGGTGCTGCTGGATTACCGGATGCCCGCGATGGACGGGGTCGAAGTGGCCCGTCAGATTCGGCGTCGCTGGCTCGAGCCGCACGACCGTCCGATCATACTGATGCTCACCTCTGACGATCTCGGCGAAACCATGGTGCGCGCTCGCGCAGTGGGCGTCGAGATATACATGATCAAACCGATAAGGCGCGCCGATCTGTTCGAGGCGCTGAGCCGCGCACTTGGCGCCGCGGTCGCATCGCCGACAACCCCTTCGCCCGCCGGCCGGGCCGGCGCCGATTCGACCCCTGGCGCCGACGTCTTCGACCAGACGCGCTCGCTCAGGATCCTGCTGGCCGACGATTCGCGCGACAACCGGTTGCTCGTGCAGGCCTACTTCAAGAAGACGCCCTACATTCTCGACGAAGTCGAAGACGGCGCCGCCGCGGTCGAGAAGTTCAGGACCGGCATCTACGACCTGGTGCTGATGGACATCGAGATGCCCATCATGGACGGCTACTCGGCGACCCGGGCGATCCGCGCGATGGAGAGAGAAACCGGACGCCGCCGTATCCCGATCATCGCGCTGACCGCTTCCGTCCTGGAGGCCGCGCTGAAGAAGGCTCTCGACGCGGGATGCGATGCGCACGTCGCCAAGCCGGTCAAGAGAGTCACGCTTCTAGCCGCGGTTCATAAGGCGATGCGCGATGCCGAGATGGATTGCGGCGCGCCGAGCGCGGTTTGACGGGATGCCCTCGAGCCGAGGCTCATCGTTCGGTCCGTACCCAATCCGAGCCCAGCGCCACCCTGCGGACCGCGTCGGTATCGGTCGGCTGATGACCGACTTTGTGTGCCGGCGCGGGCGCCTCGGCCACGCGATTCGACAAGCGTCCAAGCCCGGATACTTCGACCTCGACCAGATCGCCGATGTTCATCGGACGCGAGTTTTTCGGGGTGCCGGAGAGAATAATGTCGCCGGGCAACAGCGTAATAAATCTGCTGAGATCGGCGAGTATGTAATCGATCGGGAATATCATTTCACTGATTGCGCCCTCCTGGACCATCTTGCCATTGATGTAAGTACGCAATGTCGATTTTCTCACATCGACGCCACTGACTATTCCTGGTCCAATCGGGCAGAAGCCGTCCTGGCCTTTCACGCGCAGCATCGAACCTGCGTCGGTTTCCCGATAGTCCTGGCATCCGACATCGTTGGCCGGCGCGAATCCCGCGATATAGTCCCACGCTTCCTCGCGGCCGACATTGCGCATCGGTTTGCCGATAATCACACCAACCTCGCCCTCATAATTAAGGTACTTGTGACCAGCCGGACGAAGCAGCACGCCGCGATGGCTATTCAAAGCAGTGGTCGGCTTTTGAAAATAGGTCGGAGCAGGAATTTCCGGCGCGCGAAACTCAACCCGTCGCGAGTCATAGTTCAGATGAATGCACAAAATCTTGGTCGGGTCGCATGGTGGCAGATAGGTCGCTTCCACCTCATCGACATTGCGGCCATCGCCCAGGACCAGACGGTCTCCGACCGGCTTGACCCACTTGGGCTGGCCTTCGTGAAGAATCCGGCGCCATTCCTCTTTCGGTCCATCTAAAACACTCATTTCGATTATCCTCAATAGCTAGTTGCAATAGTTAGTTGATAGTCACAAGGACAATTCAGGCAAACGAGCCCTTCGACGCCGCGATGTTCTTCACGTCGCAATAGAAGTCGAAGCTCCAGTTGCCACCCTCGCGGCCGATGCCGGAATTGCGGCTGCCGCCGAACGGCGCACTGAGATCCCGCACGAAGAAGCAATTGACCCACACCGTTCCGGCCACGACTTGCCGCGCGAGGCGCATCGCGCGCTCTTCGATCCGGCTGAAGATTACCGCGGCAAGCCCATAGTCGGTACCGTTCGCAAGCTTGATAGCTTCGTCTTCGTCGCCGAACGTCTGCCAGGTGAGAACCGGGCCGAAGACTTCGCGCTGCACGATCTCCTGGTCCTGGGTCACGCCTTCGATCAGAGTCGGTTCGAAGTAAAGCTCGCCCGCGCTATGGCGATGCCCGCCCCAGATGGGCTTGAGGCCTGCCTTGAGTGCGCGCTCGACGAATCCTTCGACGCGTTTGTAATGCTCAGGTGTGATGAGCGGGCCGACGCGGGTCGTCTTCTCGCGCGGATCGCCAACCGTCATTTGCGAAGCGGCCGCGCGGAATTTCGATAAAAACTCGCCCGAGATTTTCGCATCGACCAGGATGCGCGTGCCTGCAAGACAGACCTGGCCCGCGTTGAAATACTGCCCCGCCGCGGTCTGCGCTGCGGCGTCGAGGTCGGCGTCCGCGCATACGATGAACGGCGACTTGCCGCCGAGTTCGAAGCTCACCGGTGTCAGCGAGCGAGCCGTCGAGGCGCCGATCAGCTTTGCCGTGTCGGTCGAGCCGGTGAAGCTCAGACGATCGACGTCGGGATGTGCGGCGAGCGCAGCGCCCGCCTCTTCGCCGATTCCATTCACGATGTTGAGCACGCCCGGCGGGAGGCCAGCTTCAATCGCGAGGTCCGCCATCATCGAGCAGGTCAGCGGCGCCCACTCGGGCGGCTTGACCACGGCCGTGTCGCCGGCCGCGAGACATGGACCTACTTTCCAGGTCGTCAACATGAACGGCCCGTTCCACGGCGTGATCAGGGCGGCGACGCCGGCCGGATCGAAACGAACATGATTGACGACTTCCGGAGAGTCGATCTTCTCGTCGTTCAGCTTGAGCGCTCGATCGGCGAAGAATTGGATATTGTGCGCTGCGCGCGGGACCATCCGCGCGACGTTCCCAATCAACAGCGACCCGTTGTCTTCGGTTTCGACCGCCGATAGTTCCCTGGCGTGGTCCAAAATCGCCCTGGCAAAACGCGAGAGGATCGGATGACGGCCCTCGGGCCCAAGCGCGGCCCATTTTGGGAACGCGCGCCGCGCGGCCGAGACGGCTTGGTCGATCTCCTCGGCGCCGCCCGCGCTCATATCGGCGAGATGATTGCCATTTATCGGCGAGCAGACCTCAAAGGTACGCTTCGACTCGACGCGTTTGCCGTCAATGAAGTGAGCGGTCGAGACATCCACTCCCGCTACTTTTGTCCTCCTCATTTTGATCTCCCGTATGGTTCATCCGATTGGGGTTGCAATGCGTTAGTGGTGCCTTCGAGCAGAACGCCAGATTCCGTGGATAGGTCTTCTTTCAAAAACCTCTCTACCAGCTTTTGTGCGCGCTCTTTCGGAGCGGCTTGATTGGCGATTTGATAGCAGCGCGCTCCAGACGCCAGATAAAAGCGCTCGTATAGTTCATTGCGGCTGGCGAGCGCGCTCCCAACGAAGTCCCATGCCAGCCTGAAAATTCGCGCACGTTCTTCCGCGCTCACTCCTTTTGCGCCGCGCAAATACTGTTCAATGAGCGGACGAAGCTTGGGGTCACCGAATTGCCGTTGGGTCGGGGCGGCGAGCAGATTGTGCGAGCCAATAAGCGTGATGATCTCGGCGACGCGCGGGAACCAGGTCGGCAACGCAGCGCGCAAAGCGGCGAGCGGCCCACCGTTTGGAAACCATACGCCCGGGCAATACTCGTAGCCTTCTTCCTCAGAGCTATGAACCGCGGCCCGCGTGAACTCCGCACAAGTCCAGATCTCGCCCAGCATCTGTTGAGTAGCAGGGGAGACGTCGTTGATCGCTTCGGCCATTCGCGTGGCCAATCCGTAGGCAAACTCGAGCTTCGTCTGCGCACGGATCATGGTTTGCTGCATGACG